>JAFUSQ010000056.1 GCA_017467605.1 bacterium
CTCACCCATTCCCTCACCCGCCCTCTGGGCACCCTCTCCCACTCAATTGATGTTGTGGGAGAGGGAAAGTTACAAATTTTAATTTCCGGAGCCTCTCCCACAAGGGGCGAGGGTGTAAAATCTTCCTCGCTCGCAATGACATTTACGATTTATTAATTTGTGTTTTAGCACCGTATTGGACTTAACGGTCTTATCGGGCTTTGAACAATGTTCCTCACCAGAGGGAAGTTTAGGGTGTCAATAATTAATTCCTCTTCGGCACTTCGTGCCGCTTCCCCATCGGGGCAGATTAATTTATTCTGTTTGTGTTAAAATTAATCCGCATGGAGTATTAAAAGAAGGGATATAATTATGACAAACAGAGTTGTTGTTGGTGCTCAATGGGGTGACGAAGGAAAGGCAAAAATTACCGATCTTCTGGCTCAAGATGCTGATTTGATTATCAGATATCAAGGCGGGTGTAATGCAGGTCATACCGTTGTTGCTCATAATAAAACATTCAAATTTCACCTGATTCCGTCAGGGATATTGTACAAAAGTAAAACCTGTCTTATCGGTAACGGGACAGTAATTTTACCCGAATATTTTCAACAGGAAATTGATGGTTTAAAGGCCGAAAATATTGATTTATCAGGGTTAAAAGTAAGCCCTCTGGCATCAATTACTATGCCTTGGCACACAGAAGTTGACGGCTACAGCGAAGATAACGCTACTAAAGGTAAAATCGGAACAACCAAAAAAGGTATCGGCCCTACTTACACCGATAAGATGCAAAGAATAGGTCTAAAAATCGGGGATTTGTATTCTCCGGAAGCTTTATCCGAAAAATTAGACGTTATTTTACCGATAAAAAATAAGCAGTTGAAAGAATTATATAATCTAAAAACTTATACAAAAGATGAAGTTTTAGAGTTATGCAAAAAGTACGCAGAAATTTTCAAACCTTATGTTTGTTTTGAATGGCAAGATTTGCTTAGAGATGCAAAGCGCGACGGCAAAAAGATTTTATTTGAAGGTGCTCAAGGGGTAATGCTTGATGTAGATTTTGGAACATATCCGTTTGTAACAAGTTCAAATCCTGTCGGAGGCGGAGCTTGCACAGGTTCAGGATACGGACCGAAGGTTATTGATGAAGTTATCGGAGTTGCGAAGGCTTATGTAACAAGAGTCGGAGAAGGCCCTTTCGTTACGGAATTAACTGACGAAACAGGTAAATCTATTCAAGATATCGGGCATGAATTTGGAGTAACAACAGGCAGACCTCGCAGATGCGGCTGGTTTGATGCGGTTACTATGAAATATGCATGTTTGGTTGGCGGCTTGACTTCTATTGCTTTAACTAAAATTGATGTCTTTGATACGTTTGACGAAATTAAAATTTGTACCGCTTACAAAGATAAAAGAAACAACAAAATTTATACTTCATATCCGGAAGATGTTTATATTCATAAATACCTTGAACCTGTTTATGAAACTCATAAAGGTTGGGGGGTAAATATTTCAGCTATCAGAAATTATAAAGATTTACCTGAAAATTGCAGAAAATATCTTGAAAGACTTGAAGAAATTTTAGAAACTCCTATTTCTATTGTTTCTGTCGGACCTGATAGAGAACAAACTATTTTTAGAAAGTAAAATATAGTCTTTATATTTCTTAAAACAAAAGGCAAAAATATTTTTGCCTTTGTTTTTTATATATACAGGCAGATTTATGAAAATTATTCCAAATTATGTATCAAAATTAGATTTTAGAGGTAAATTACAGTTTACGTCAAATCCTGAACAAACCCAAAATACAACTCAAATTCAAACATTGCCCGATACCAACAGGGATTACAATGTAAGAGTTCCAATTTCGTACAATCATATTGAAGATATCAAGCTCAATGATGAATTGAGTGCAAAATGTTATAAGCTGGCAAACGGTCAAAGGGTTGTAATTGTACCCAAAGATGGCCCAACGGTTGTGAAATCTTACGTTAATACAGGCTCATTTAATGAACCTGATAATTTGCGCGGAATAAGTCATTATATTGAACATAATTTGTTTAACGGTTCAGAAGATTTGGGTGATAAGGTTTTCTTTGATGAAGTAAATAAAATGGGTGCAAGTACAAATGCCTCAACTTCTTTTGCTAATACAAATTATTACATAAGATCAAATTTGCTTGAAGATACTGATTTGGAAAATAAAATCAAGCTTCATGCCGGAATGCTTCAATCTCCAAAATTCTTAACGGAAAAACTCGAAAAAGAAAAGAAAATCGTAAATTCCGAAATAAATATGTGCTTGTCCGAAAATGAAAATTTGGGCTACACTCAAACTGTTAAAAATTTATTTAATGTAAAATCAACCTCATTGGATTTAGTTGCGGGAAGTACTGATAATATTTCCGCACTAACAAGAGATGATGTTGTTAAATATTTTAATGAAAACTATTATCCTGCCAATATCGTAACTGTAATAACCGGTGAGGTCGAACCTGATAAAACAATGGAATTGGTTTCAAAATATTTTAATTCAACAAAAACCCCTCAAGGTGAAAGGAAATTTGAAAAATTAATTCCGATTGAAAATCCAATCAGACAGGATATAATTTCACCAAAATCAGAAAGTGGAATGTCAAGCGTATTTATCGGTTTTGCCGGACCTGAAAATAATAATACGAAAGATAAAATTGCTTTGCAGGCATTAGTAAATCTTGCCGGAGGATTACATAATTCAAGAGTTTCAAATATAGAAAAGAAATACGGTACAGGTATTAATTTTTCTCCCGACAGATTGAGTTCCAGACCTGAAGATAGGTCATTGATGCTTGTAGAAGCATACGTTCCTGAAACAAAAACGGAAGATTTAATAAAAGAAGTTTATGCTATAATTAGCAGTTTATCAAATGTTCCGCCTACTGATGATGAACTCACTGCTATAAAAAATAAAATGAAGAAATCTTATGACAGTGTATTTGAAAATTCTTCAGCCTTGAATGGAACTATCGGTAATGCTTTATTAAATAATAATTTTGACTATGTAAAAGATTATAATGCAATTGTAGATAGTTTAACCTCGCAAGATTTAGTAAATATTGCCAAAAAATATTTGGATTTGAATAAGGCTGCATTGACTGTTGTTCACCCTTACGGTACATCAGAAGAACAAATTAAAGATAAATATAAATTAGTTTCTGAGAAAAAAGTTAATATTAGTTTTACGGGTTTAAATAAAAAAACTCCTATAAATGTTGATAATATTCAAACATACAGGACTCATAATAATTTTGAAGTTGTATTTAATAATGCTTCAACAAATACGGTTCAATACAAATTTTCATTGGACGAAAATGTTTATACTCCTAAAAAAGCAGCGTTAGCGGAAGTCTTATCCGATATGTTAGAAAATGCCGGAACAACAAATAAAACTTACAATGAGTTATCTAAAACTGCTGACAAATACGGCATAAGTGCGTATTTGTATTCAGATGATTACGGGTTGAATTTGAGGGCAAATTTCCCGATAAATTCTACAAAAGAAGCTTTGGAATTCTTTGATGATAAAATAAAAAATCCGAATTTTAATCAAAAAGATTTTGAAGAAGCTGTGTCAAGGTTGAAAGATCAATACGGAAATACAGAAGTAAATCCTTACGATAAGTTCTATCAATCAATGTATAAAAATACTGCACTTCAATTTAGTGCAAAAGATATGCTTGAAAGTTTAGAGACTGTTACTCTTGATGACGTGAAATCTTTCTATAAAGAAATTTTTGAAAAATCACAAGGTAGTGTTGTTGTTACAGGCCCGTTTGAAAAACACCCAGAACTAAAAAATGAAATTTTTAATTCAATAAATACTTATTCAAATATGAAACCTTGGTCAAATGATTTGGAAAAAGTTTATACCCCTGTGGAAAAAACAGAGGTTTTAACTGATGTCAACAGAAAAAATCAAGCAGATATCATTGAAGGATTCAGATTTAAAACAAACGGAAATATTAAAGATGATAACTGTATTGCTTTATTAAATGAAATTTTGGGCGGTTCACCATCATCAAGATTATTCTCCGATTTGCGTGAAACAAGACATTTAGCATATTCTGTTTCTTCTCATTACAATTCAATAGGTGATATGGGTGTGTTTATGCTTACAATAGGAACGACAACCGAAAATCAAGAAACAGGTGAAAAAACTTTTGATAATGTTAAGAAATCTATTGACGGGTTCAATGAAAATATCAAAAAGATTACAACTGAAAAAGTTTCGCAAGAAGAATTGGATTCTGCAAAGAAAAGATTAAAATCAGAGCTGTTTGATGTTTTAGAACTTAATGCAGGTAAAAACGGTATGATTTCGCGTTCTAAAGAAACACCTTACGGTATGGATTATATTAACAAAAGATTTGAAAATATTGATACTATAACCGTTGATGATATTTATAATACTGCAAGAAATATATTCAATTCAAAACCGATATATTCAATAACAGGAACTCAAGCAACATTAGAGGCAAATAAAGAATATTTAGCATCACTTAGTCAGGAATAAATTCAAAAATTTCTTGAGAATTTCTTTGTAATACGTTACATAATTTGTTCAGGGTATCAAAATCTATTCCCTTGGTTTTGTTGTGGTAAATTTTGTTTAATGCATTTTGGCTGATTCCTGTAAGTTTAGACAACTCTGAAACCCTCATTCTATGTTCCCCAAGAATAATAGATAACCTGTTTTTAATCATATTTCCATTCTATCAAGATAAAACTAGAGGGTTGATTAATACATTTAAACATGTTATTATTACATGCATAGATGTATATATTTGAAATATTAATTAATAAACAGGAGTGAATTATGAAAAAGGAAAAAACATTTGCATTCACGTTAGCAGAAATATTGATTACATTAGGCATAATCGGAGTAGTTGCTGCAATGACAATTCCAACATTAATCAGTAATTATCAGAAAAAAGTCTGGACACATCAATTACAGCATTCGTATGCACTACTAACTCAAGGCTTTAGACGTATGCTTGCTGATGATAATACAACTTCATTAGGTCAGACAGAAGTTTTTTTATCTATTGCAGGAGAGGAAGATCCTGATATGGGAGGGTATAATTGCGATTTCACTATGGAAACAGATAGTAATAATTGTAAGGACTTTTATACAAATTTACGAAAATATTTTAAAATAGCAGATATAAAAAATTTTAAATCAAGTGATAATTACGGTTGGTATTTTCTTAATGGAAACCCTCATTTTGATTTTTCTTTATATACATATAGTGCAATTGTATTAATGGACGGGACTATGATAGTTGTACCTAATTTCTCATCAAAGGTACGCCCTTATGGTATTGGAAATTTTTATATTGATGTAAACGGAGTTAAAAAACCAAATAAATATGGCAGAGATTTATTTGAGTTTTATCTTGGTGATGATGGAATATTATATCCAAGAGGGAGTAAATCAGATGATGAATATTGGAAAACAACTGCATCTGAATATGAAAAATGTGAAAATGATGGTGTAAGCTATGGTTTTGGTTGCGCCGGACGTATAATGGAAGAAGGTAAAATGAATTATTAGCGGGTTAATATTTATTAATTTTTTATTCCGTTGCTTCTATTTGGGTTAAAATATTTATATGATGTTTAGTAAAGAAGAATTGATTGGGGCAACGGGAGCTGAGGTATTAAAAGATTGTGTTTTTGAGCGCAAGTTTGATATTTCTACAGATACAAGAACTATAAAAAAAGATGATATTTATTTACCTCTAAAGGGTGAAACTTTTGACGGCGAAAAGTTTATAGATAAAGCAATGGAAGCAGGTGCAAAAGCTTACTTTACGACAAAAGATTTAGTTTTCGATAGTGCTGATTTAGTTTTGAAGGTTAATGATACAAAAGAGGCATATCTAAAACTGGCTAATTTTTACAGGCGAAAACTAAATCCTATAGTTATTGGTGTTACAGGAAGTTCAGGTAAGACTACTACAAAAGAAATTTTGTATTCTGTAATGAGTCAAAAATTTAAAACTCAAAAAACATTCTCAAATCACAACAATGAAATTGGGTTTTGCCAAACTGTAATGGCAATGAATAAAGATACACAAGTTTTGATTGTTGAAGCCGGAATGAGAGGTTTGGGCGAAATTGAACTAATTTCTAAATATTTAGAACCTGATTTTGCAGTCATAACAAATTCCGGTTCAGCTCATGTAGGGCGTTTAGGATCGCTTGACAATATTGCGATAGCAAAATGCGAGATTGCATCAGGCTTGAAATCTAACGGAGTTTTTGTTGCTAAAAATCAAGATATAATTAAGAAACATATCAATTTTAGCGGTGAAAAAATTTATTATTCTCTTAATGATGTTGAAATTATAGAAAAATCACAGTCTTATACAAAATTTGTATATAAAAATGAAATCTATGAATTGAATGTTGAAGGAGATTACAATGTCGAAAATTCTTTAGCTTCAATTGAAATCGGTTTTAAGCTTGGTATGGAGGTAAACGAGATTAAAGCCGGATTATTAGCTTATAAACCTATCGAAAAGCGTTGGGAAGTTCAAGAAATCGGCCATTTTAAATTTATAAATGACAGTTATAATGCCAATCCTGAGTCTATGAAAGCTTCAGTTAAAACATTTGTTGAACTTTATAAAAATCCTGTTGTAATTCTTGGCAATATGGGTGAACTTGGAGAAAATGAAATTCTTTATCACAGAGAAGTCGGGAAATTTTTATCTGAGATTTCTGATAAAAATGTTAAATTTTTGACTGTCGGAGATTTAGCAAAAGAAATTGGTAAAGAATTGAACTCCCATGGGTTTGAGGTACATAAATTTGCTTCAAATCACGAAGTTTCTTGTTACATTGTTGAAAATTTGAATGACAGTTATACAATATTTTTGAAGGCTTCACGTTCAATGAAGTTTGAAGAGATTTTGGAAAACGTTAAAAGAGGGATAAATTAACATGATAATGATAACAATAGCATTTTTGCTTGGAATGGTTTTGTGTATGCTTTTTGGCGTCCCGTATATCGATATGTTAAAAAAGCGTATGATTGGGCAGTATATCAAAGATGTTGCACCTGAAAATCACGCACAAAAACAAGGTACCCCAACAACAGGCGGAGTTTTTATAATTGCTGCAATTATTATGGCATCTGTTACCACTTTACTTTTAGCTCAAAAAATGACCACAGTTGCACTTATTACAATAATTACCCTTGCTTTTTACACTTTTGCGGGATTTCAAGATGACTATATAAAAATTAAGGGTAAAGGGAATGATGGTTTAACAGCTAGAGGAAAATTATTCAGACAGATAGCCATTGCACTTTTACCGACATTATATTTGGTTATGACAAACCCGAATGCTTGTATATTTTCTATCGGAAATTTTAATATCGATTTAAAATATATCTATCCGTTTTTTGCGGTTTTTGTAATAACAGGAGCTTCAAATGCTTATAATTTAACTGACGGCTTAGACGGACTTGCTGCAGGGTGTGGTGTTCCGGCATTTGCTGCTTGTTCATTAATTTCATTTTCTATGGGAGAAGTTGAACTTGCAATAATATCGGCAACAGTTGCAGGTGCGTTGTTGGGATTTTTAAAATTCAACAAACCTAAAGCTGAAGTATTTATGGGGGATACAGGTTCATTAGCCATAGGTGGTTTATTAGGAACATTAGCTGTTTTAGGGAAATTTGAATTTTTATTAATCTTTATCGGCGGAGTTTTTGTTATAGAAACTTTATCCGTAATTATTCAGGTAACAAGTTTTAAAACAACCGGAAAAAGAGTTTTTAAAATGTCTCCTATTCATCATCATTTTGAACTTTTGGGTTGGAATGAAAGAAAGGTTGTAGTAGTTTTTGCAGCTGTTTCATTTATCCTATCCGTAATTGCGGTTATATTGTTTGAATTATTTAGCAGAGGTATTTTATAATGGGTATATTAGGGAAAAAAGTTCTTGTTTTGGGACTTTCAAAAAGTGGAATTGCCGCAGCAAAATTTGCAAAAAAACATGGTGCAATTGTTTATCTGACTGAAGGTAAATACATAGAAGAAGAAAATCAATATAAAGTTGCCGAATTGGAAAGTCTTGGGATAAAGGTTGAATATGGCGGACATAGCGAAGATTTTATTTCTCAGGCAGAACTTGCCGTAACAAGTCCCGGAATCCCTCCTCATAGTGAAATTATAAAAAAACTTAAACAACATCATATTCCCGTAATTTCAGAATTAGAATTGGCATATAGAGAATGCGATATCCCGTTCATAATAATTACCGGAACAAATGGAAAAACAACCACAACAGCTTTGACAGAATTTATCTTAAGCAAAAAATTGAATGCAAAAGCTTGCGGTAATATTGGGCAGCCTCCTTGCAATATTGCTGATGAGAATTTGGATTATTTTGTATGTGAAGCAAGTTCTTTTCAATTGGAAATGAGTCCGTCTTTAAAACCATTCATTTCTGTTTGGACTAATTTCACTCCTGACCACATTGATTGGCATCAAGGATTAGAAAATTATTTTAATGCAAAAGCTAAAGTCTTTAAAGATCCTCAAGCACCTAAATATAGTGTTCTCAATGCAAAAGATAAAAATTTATTAGAATTTTCTAAGCAGGCAAAAGGCAAATTGTTCTTATTTGCCGCTAATATTGGAGAAAATTGTTGTTATGAAGAAAATGGTGTAATCATATTTAAACAAGACGGAGTTAGCGAAAGTATAATAAAATTATCAGAATGTCCGTTACTTGGGGAACATAATTACCAAAATATTATGTGTGCAATTATTTGTGCCAAATTAACAGGAATTGATAATGAAACAATTAAGCAAGCTATTATGGATTTTAAAGCTCCTGCTCACAGGCTCGAAAAAATCAGAGAATTTAACGGAATTACTTTCTATAATGATTCAAAAGCTACAAACCCTGAAGCCTCTATCGTTGCAATAAACTCTTTTAATAATACAAATGTCGTTCTGATTGCAGGCGGGAGAGATAAAAATACTGATTTAACCGAGTTTTGCGAGTCTGTCAACAAGCATATTAAAACGGTAGTTCTTATAGGTGAAGCAACTGAAAGATTTGAAAAAAATTTAAAAGAAAACGGCTTTAATAATATTATCAGAGAAAAAACAATGGAAAGTGCAATTGATAAAGGAATAGAGCTTCACCCTGATGTAGTATTATTATCACCTGCCTGTGCAAGCTTTGATATGTTTACAAGTTATGAAAACAGAGGAGAAGTATTCAGAGAATATGTCTTATCGCGAGTATAAATCCTCTAATAAACGTCGAAAGGAACGGAAAGAACGTCGGGGAATTACTCCTGATGTCATTCTTGCGCCTCCGGATAAATCACTTTTGGTAATTGTGACATTTTTGGTTATAATAGGCTTTTTAGCAATATTTTCGGCTACTGCTCCAAAATGTTTAAGAGAAGGTGTTAATTTAGCATCTTTTCTGATTAAACAAATTATTTATGCAGGTGTCGGCTTTTTCCTAATGGGATTTTTTGCTCATATTGACTACAAAAAACTTGAAAGATATAATAAAAAGTTTTTATATGTAGTTATTGCGTTATTGTTGATTTTGCAATTTACCCCTTTGGGGGTAACAATAAACGGTGCAAAACGCTGGATAAATCTCGGATTTATGCAATTGCAGCCGTCAGAATTGGCAAAACCTTTATTCTGTATGCTTTTGGCAACAATGTTTAAAGATAAAATTAATTTAAATACTTTTTTGAAAAATTTTTCCGAATATATTTTACCTATGCTGATAATACTATTCCTCATATTAAAACAGCCGAATTTAAGTATGGCTATAATTTTGAGTATGGCAACTTTAGTTTTGTATATAGCAGGACGAGGACCTTGGCAGCCGATTATTGCCGGTGCCGGGGTTATGGGGTTCGGTATATTGACTATGCTTCCAAAGCTTTTGCATGGATACCAAATGGACAGAATAAATGTTTGGTTAAATCCCGGAAGTGATGCATTAGGTAAAGGTTATAATATTATTCAATCTTTAATTGCGTTTGCATCAGGAGGATTTAGCGGAACAGGATATGGAAGTTCAATCCAAAAACTTGCATATTTACCTGAGTGTCATACGGACTTTATTTTTGCAATTATTGCCGAAGAATTTGGTTTCTTGGGGTGTTTGTTCATAGTTGGACTGTTTGTAGGACTTGTTCACAGAGGTTTGAGAATAGCAAAAAGATGTCCGGATATGTATGGAAAACTTTTGGCAATTGGGATTACATTCATCTTTGGTTTTCAAGCATTTTTAAATATGGGGGTAGCAAGTTCATTTTTACCTGTAACAGGGGTAACACTTCCGTTTATAAGTTATGGCGGAACTTCTATTATTGTATCATTAGCTATGGTGGGAGTACTTTTAAATATTTCAAAACAAC
Organism: bacterium; assembly: GCA_017467605.1. Classification (GTDB taxonomy): domain Bacteria; phylum Cyanobacteriota; class Vampirovibrionia; order Gastranaerophilales; family Gastranaerophilaceae; genus Zag111. Next base: position 10,442 of record JAFUSQ010000056.1, read on the forward strand.
GTATTAAACAGATAAGAGGAGCTAATGAAGGATAAAAAAACATATTTTATAACAGGCGGGGGAACTGGCGGTCATATATATCCTGCAATAGCGGTTGCTGATGAACTTTTAAAAAATGAGAAAATCGGCAAAATCTATTATGTTGGAAACCCAAATAATCTGGAAGCATCAATTGTTAAAGGGAAAAGTTATGAATTTTTACCTGTAATATCTTCCGGAATGCCTCGAAAAGCATGTTTTGAATTGCTAAAATGGGTGTTTTGTATGCTTTTTGCTTGGATTAGGTGCTGCGGATATATTTTAAAATATAAACCTGATTTTATTTTTGGAACAGGCGGATACGTTTCGGCACCGGTAATACTTGCAGGCATTGTTATGAGAGTTCCTTTTGTTATGCACGATTGTGATGCTAACCCCGGGCTTGTAACAAGAAAATTTGCACCTTTTGCAAAAAGTATTTCAATAGCATTTCCTGAAGCCAAAAGTAAATTAAAAAATAAAAAATGTAATGTTAACGGAAATCCGATAAGAACTCTATTTTCTACACTCTCAAAAGAAAATGCCCGAAAAGAACTGGGTATAGATGACAGATTAACTCTTTGTGTAATGGGAGGATCTCAGGGTGCAAAGACAATAAATAATGCAACTGTTCATATTTTAAAAACCCTATCAAAAGATATGAACATTCAAATAATATTTCAAACAGGGAAAAAGAATTATGACAATGTAATTGAACAGTTGAAAAATGTGTACCCTGACTATATAAATGATAAAAATTTAATAGTAAAGCCATATTTTGATGATATGGTAACGGTTTTAAAGGCTTCAGATATTGCAGTATCAAGAGCAGGTTCTTTAAGTATATCCGAACTTTGTGCAAGTGCAATTGCGCCTATATTTATTCCATATCCTTACGCAGCGGCGGACCATCAACGTAAAAATGCACGTTCGTTGGTTGATAAGGGTGCAGGATTATATTTAGAAGATAGTGATGTTAAAAGTGAAACTCTGTTATCTTTAATAAAAGAATTGGTTAATAATCCTCAGAAACTTTCTGATATTCAAAAGGCATCATCAGATTTGGCTATCTATGACGGAGTAAAAAGAATTGTTGATCAGATAATTGAATAACATTAATATGTTCTGTTCTAATTTATCCATACCACGTTAATATCAAGTGTGAATTGTGAATTAAAGTAAGGCATGAAGCCAATGGAGCAATAAGGACTAAACATATACAATTCTGAGGGCGAAGCCAGAAGAATCTGTTAAGCTTGCCCCTACGGGTTGAGACCCCTCCTTGAATTTCTAACACTCGTAAACTCGTGCTGAAATTCTTCCCTCCCCGGTTGGGGAGGGTAAGGGTGGGGTGTGTGCATTTACTTCTGCGTGATAGAAGTAGGTCAGCATTGCTTCAAGTATGCCCAACCTGGTGTTTCGCGAAGGGCGAGGGTGTAGAGATCTTCCTCCCCGGAGGGGGAGGTTAGGTGGGGTGCGATTGTTTGCTAACTGTTCCCCTTCAGCACTTCGTGCCACTTCCCCCATCGGGGGCATTGTTACTTTTTTATTGCTAAGTTTATACCCTCTCCCGCCGTTGTATATCTCGCAAAGCTCGCTAACAACGGCTCCCTCTCCCATTGGGAGAGGGTTTGGGTGAGGGGGCGAACAATGAAATAGTAACAAATCTCTAGGTTGTTGGTAACATCATTTACCCCTAGGCGCTTTGGTTGAATTTCATTGTTCTGTCAACATTTTTCTTAATAACTTCTTTTACTACATCAAGTTCTGTTTGCAAAGTAGTATGTTCTGTATCAATATTTTTTAATTGCAAATCATAGATATTATCTTTTGCTTTGATATCATTCATTGCGCGGGTGTATTCAGCTTCAGCTTTTGCAACTGCAGCATCATCTGTTTCTTCCGTAATTCTTGTACAAGTTTTGTAATCAAGAGATTTCCAATTAAATGATTTGTCAACTTGTTCCATTGAAACGATACCGCTTTCAAGTGCAAATTCAATCCATTCTTTTGAAGAAGCAAGACCGTTTTCTAAAGCTTTATAACCTTGCTGCATTCTTTTGAATAGGTTTGTGAACCATTGAGCTTTTGATTCGGCATTACCTGTATTTGCAGTATCATTTACATCAATCCAAGCATATTTTGGTTCGCCGTTTATATCAATCATATTGCTTATAAGATATTCTTTTAGAATAGTATTATATTTTTCAGATTGTTCAAGCCCTTTGCGTTTCATATATGTTAGAACGTAGTCAACATCAGTAAGGTTTTTAGCTGACATTTGAACAGTTTCGGTTTGAGTTGCGCCGTTATCATCAACGTAAGTATATGTATATTGACCATCGTTCAAATCTGATTCAACTTGTGTTGTATCTTTGAATATTCCGCCAAGGAAGTCATCTTTAGCGTCAGTATATGCATTTACTTTGCTAATGATAGTAGCACCCAACTCTGTTCCAAATCTTGAATTAATTTCATAAGGATTTAGAGTCTTTATCCATTTTGCAAAGTTTTCATATTGAGCATTATTGATGATACCTTCAATCATATTTTCCATCAATTCAGTTAAATAGTTGCGTAATTCTGTTAAATCTTTAACCGAATAGCAAGATTTTAATTCATTGTTAGCAGCATCATATATAAATGATTTTGTATATGATGCTGTTACGTTTCCATTATCATCAAGATCTTTATCCGTACGTTTTAAGTTTTGGAAAAATTCTGCCAAAGTTATACCGTCTCGATCTCCTGAATAGGTAGTATCAGAAGTGTTTAATAATGCATGACTCTGGACAATATTGTTATTATCAACAATGATTATATTTTTATTGTTGCCGTCGGCATCAAAGTAGTAATTTTTGCCTGTGATATTACCGTCACCGTCAACGATATCTTCTGATGTAATATCAAGATTATCGTAAATATTTACAACTTTTATATAGTTGCCGGTTGCGGAGTCATAATTATATTTTTTTTCAAGGGAATTGATTTTTTCCATATAAAGATCTCTGTCACTTTCAGAGATAAACTTTTTACTTACTAAGTCAGCTAATCTGTTAGTAACATTTGTTTTATAATTATCAGCCATGTTCCAAGTATCGTAACCGTTGATATTAGATATTTGTACAGATCCGCTATTAGTAAATGATACTGTCGGAGTTCCGCCTGTAAGATATTTTTTCATTGCATCTTGACCAACATCAACTAATGAGTTGTAAGTGCTTGTATAATCTGAATAACTGTCTTCGTATGCTTGAACTTCAACAGAATTTTCATAACTTTGATAACCTTGGTAGTAAATTTCCATGTCTTCTACAGAAATATAGTTGAATGGTGATGGGTAATCATTATTTGTTTGAGCACCTAATTCATCAAAATATGTTGTTCCGTATACTAAACCATGAGATTCAAGGTATGCATTTAAATTGCCGTTTGCAGCTTGAAATAATTTTGCTTCAGATTCATTAACTAAAATCTGACCTGAAGAATTTACTAAACCATATTGGGTATTATATGAACTGTAAGCACTTAAAGCATTGAAAGTCAAAGCTTGATTTATAGTTTCACCTGTTTCATCGTAGTTTACAAACTTCATTGTTGCATTATTTAATGCATTAATGTAGTTTTCACTTGCTTGGGAACTTTGAGTAGCCAAACGCATTTTAGCATTATTAATGGTTTGAGATTTCAACTCATTATCAGCCAAACGAGCAGTTATAGTTAATAATCTAGCTTGTGATGCTGCCATTCCCATTTTGCAGTGTTTCCTTTCGTTTCCTTAAAACTTTTCTTATTCTTGTAATCGGCATTTTTATTAGAAACTTTAGGAATTTATGTTGTTTTGTTAAGAAATTGTTACAATGTTTTCCCCCAAAAAATAAGCCGGACTTTCGTCCGACTTTTTATATTATCCATCATAAATATTTACAATTTTTTATGGTATTTAGAGCTTCATACTCTATAAGATGTATTTAAATTTTAGTAAATTTTAAGCCATTAATAGACCTCATTTACCCCTAGCCGACAGAGGAAAATGATGAGCAAGATGTTCCGGCTGATGCAAATGATCCGCCACAGTCGCAGCCGCCGTCTGAAAATCCGCCAAGCATTGCAACTGATGCGCAAAATTCTCCCATAAATCCTGATGTTTCAGAGTCCGAATAATCACAATCAGAATAGTTTGCGTAGTTAATAGCTATTGGATTAGAAGAAATATATGTATCATATTCTCCCATTGTCAGCAAACTTTTTGCTTCCCCAGGGGTCATTGCTAAAATTCCGGCATTCTCAACAGGATTGTTTTTAACATTATTACTTTTGTTTGCTGATGATGCTGTTTTAGAAGCTTTGTTTCCGAATAATAATATCATTTTGCTCTCCTAATATCTCGTATTATCTACATTTATATAAAGGATTTGAAAAGCATGTGATTTCAGCATGGTTCTTATTTGTTACAAATCTTAATATGAATTCAAATCTTTAGTATTACACATCTAAACCTATAGATTGATGTATCTTTTATTAAAGGGTTGTAGTATATAGTTGTAGATTAGGGAGGTGAAGGATTTGAAAAAGTTATTTTTAATATTCTCATTCTTAATTGCATTTGTATTTACGACATCTGCGGTGTTTGCTTCTGAAAATTATCTGCATACCATAACTTTAGAAAAAAATAATACCGGTTATAATATTATTTTAGGTTCTGACAAGATAGCAAAAGTAACTAAAAAAAATCCGTCAGATAATGAATTGGTTATGGATTTGAAGGGTGTTGCTTCATCTGAAACTGTTAATGCCTTATATAAAGGAACTAACAGTATCGACAGTTTAGTAATAGAAAATTCTGCTCCTAATCATTTAAAAATTTATATAAAGGCTGATAATATAAAAAATTCTACGGTTATGATTGAACCTATAAACGGTTCTGCTACTATCGTTGCTGAAAGTATGCCGTTAGATAAAATACTTTGGGTTACTTTTGTTTTAGCATTGTTTGCGGTAATTTTCAAAATCTCAAAAGATATTGCTGAAGATGATGACAAAGTGTTGATTAAAAAAGATATTAAAGACAGAGAAATTCAATTGTATAAAAAATATAGAAGTGAAATGTCAATAAATCCAAGTATCGATAGCAGTAATTCTTTAAGAATGCGTAAGATGCTCAAAAAAATTGACAGAAAAATAGATGAACGATTAACAACCGTCATCAAATAAGAATTAAACCTCAAAAACTTAAATATATCCCTAAAACATTTTATGTCTGGCAAGTTTAAATACTTGCCTTTATTTTATTCAAAATATTTTTCAATTATTTTTTCGATAATTTGAGCGGAATTACCTTTCCCGTACGGATTTTGGGCTTTTAATCTTGAGTTTTCTCTTGATTGAGAAAGAATAGCAGAGCCGGCTTCAACAATTTTATCGTACTCTGCACCCACAAGAACAGATACTCCTGCATTTACCCCTTCTTGACGTTCGGTTTCATATCGCATAACAAGTGTTGGGCAGCCAAATGAAGGAGCTTCTTCTTGAATTCCGCCTGAATCTGTCAAAATAAGCTTTGCATTTTTCATTAAATATACTAAATATGGATAATCTAAAGGTTTCAATAAATAAATATTTTCATATTCACCAAGTCTTGAATAGATTTTAGATTTAACATTTGGATTTGGGTGAACAGGAATAACGAAATGATGATCTTTGTATTTTTTTACAAGATATTCTATTGCATCAATAATTCTGTCAATTCTTTCACCATGATTTTCTCGTCTGTGAGCGGTAATAAGTACTAATTTATCGTCAACAGGAATTTCTTGTGTGTTAAAAAATTCTTTAGCCTTTTCCATTGTTGTTTCTGACAAACAAAATAATGCATCAATTACAGTATTACCCGTTACATAAATTTTATTTTCTGAAATATCTTCTTTTAATAAAGCTTGTTTATTTTTTTCAGTCGGTGCAAAATGAAGTTCTGCAACACGGGAAGTCATCTGGCGCATAACTTCTTCCGGAAACGGTTCATAAATATCATAGGAACGAAGTCCGGCTTCAACATGAAAGACCGGAATTTTACGGTAAAAACTCGTTAAAGCACCGCACAGAACGGTCATGGTGTCTCCCTGTACGATAGTTGCATCAATTTTGTAATCATCAAAAACTTTATCTAATGAAGTTAAAATTCTTGATTGAACTTCTGCAAGAGTTTGGTTTTCTCTCATACAGTCAAGATTTATGTCTGCTTGCAACCCAAAGTAAGCAAGAGTCTGATTTGATAATTCTTTTTGCTGCTCTGTGTTGCATATGAATACTTTATATTGTTCGGGGTATTTTTTTAACTCTAATATGATTGGTGCTAACTTTATAACTTCCGGTCTTGTTCCGAAAACAAACAATATGTTTTTCTTATTCATACCCGCAGATTATCATAAAAACTTGTATTTTTCAATTAAACTTTTTATACTAGACTTTCAGCTAATTTAAATTTTATAATCTTGAATTATTATGTGTAAGCTTATATAGGAGGAAATTATGATAGATTTATTTATTTTGGAAACCTGTCCTTATTGTAAAAAAGTTATGAAATATTTGGAAGAAAATAATATAAATTTTAATAAAATTGATACGTCAAATAATGAAAATGCTTTAAGATTGCTGACAATTGGCGGTAAAGATCAGGTTCCTTTTCTTTATGACCCTGATAATAATGAAAAAATATATGAGTCAGATGATATTATTGAATATTTAAAAAATAATAAATAGGTTTATTTATGCAAAATTATAATGATAAAAAAAGCAGTTACGTTGATATAAATGAGTGTACTTCAAGAGGAGCTTGTTCAATTTCTCCGACAATAGTTTCTCTTGAAGTACTTTGTGTGAAATTTTTACAAAATTTAGCATATTATATCCTTAAACTTGAAGATTTAGGTGCAGAAAATGAACAAATAAAATTAGAAATTATAAGAGTATTGGCAAGTTTGGTTTCTGTAAACGAGTTTAGTGAAGTTCAACTCCATTCTATAATTGTTAGAGAATATTTTATGCTTGAAGAAGCTGTAAAAACATATACAAATCTTTGCCGGAAAAATAATATAATTCCAAAACTTTTAAAAAAAATAACAGGTTTTAGTGCCTCTACTACTGTTTCGCAATCAATATCAGTCGGTGAAAAACTCTTTCTTAGTAAATACAAAAATAAATCCTCTGATATAAAAAATCTAACCGAAATTTTGAATATAGTCATAAAAAGTTTGAGCATAAATTTAGTTAAAATAAATGATTTTAACGAATCAGATAATGAAGTTTATCATCTTGTTCTTGAAACTTTAGATATGTATAACTCTAAGAATATTAAATCTGAAGAAATTTCGGAAAAAATATCACAATTGGCATATGCTGATAAAAATTTACAGTTAAAAATAAGTAATTTGTTAATACAACATTTCGGAAAAATTTCAGAAGTTAAAGTTTCTCGTTCTTCAAGACGCGGTAAAGCTATTTTGGTATCAGGAAACAGTTTCTTTGATTTAAAGAATGTGTTAGAAGCTGCAAAAGATAAAGATATAGATATTTATACTCATTCTAATTTACTTATAACTCATGCTCTTGACAGGTTTAAAAAATATCCGAATTTGAAAGGACATTACGGTGATACTACAGAAAACTGTATTTTAGACTTTGCAACATTTCCGGGTGCTATTCTTTTAACTAAAAATTCCAGAAATAATACAGAGTATTTGTATCGCGGAAGATTATTCTCAAACGATTATATAATTCCAAACGGAGTTATACAAATAAAAAATGATGATTTTTCCGGATTAATAGAAGCATCATTACTTGCAAAAGGGTTTTCCTCCGGAAAAATAAAAGAAGATTTGTATCTTGGATTTGAAGAAAATGAATTAATTGCTAAACTCAATCAAATTGCAAATTCTTTAGCAAATAAAACTATTAAGAAATTATATATTGTAGGTACAGATGCTCATTCTGAATTCCAACGAGAATATTTTAAAGAGTTTTTTGAAAATCTTAAAGATGATGAATTTGTTTTGAGTTTCTCTTATTTTGGTAAGAAAGACAATATTTATACTGTTAATATCGGGAATTATATGCCTCTGGCAACAAAAATTTTGAAACTGTTATTTGATAATTATTCTATATCTGAAAATAATATTTATTTCTTTTTTACTAATTGTGACGTTATGACAATATCAAGTATAGTAATGATAAAAAATCTCAATGCCAAAAATATTTATATGACCAGTTGTTCCCCAACTCTGGTTAATCCTTCCGTATTTGAAACTTTTAGGAAAAAGTATGGAATAAATATTACAAATGAACCGATTAAGGATTTAAAAATAATGAGAGAGGGGTAAATATATTAAAAAAACGGGGCGGCAAATGAAATTTGCACCCCGTTTTTTATAATTATTACTATATTAATATCTATAGTGAGCGAAAGCTTTGTTAGCTTCTGCCATTTTGTGAGTATCTTCACGTTTTTTGCAAGCTGAACCTTGTCCGTTTGAAGCGTCAATCAATTCATTTGTTAATTTTTCAATGAATGATTTTCCGCCTCTTTTCTTAGCTGATTCAATCAACCAAGAAGAAGAAAGAGCAAAACCTCTGTCAGCCTTAACTTCGATTGGTACTTGGTAAGTAGAACCACCGATACGACGAGCTTTAACTTCCAACAAAGGAGTTGCATTTGTCATAGCTTTTTGGAATATAGCAATCGGATCTTCGTTAGTTCTTTCTTTAATTTTTTCCATTGTTGCATAGAAAATCTTTTCAGCTAATGATTTTTTACCGCGTCTCATAATTCTGTTTATGAATTTTGAAATATCAACGCTGTTATATACAGGATCTGCTAAAGGTATTCTTCTTGCAGGTTTAGAACGTCTTGACATTACTATTTACCTCCCTTTTTATCTTTTTTAGCACCGTATTTAGATCTTGATTGAGTTCTGTTAGCAACACCTGCAGTATCTAAAGTACCGCGGACGATGTGGTAACGAACACCAGGCAAGTCCTTAACACGACCGCCACGAATAAGAACTACGCTGTGTTCTTGTAAATTGTGACCGATACCCGGGATATATGAAGTAACTTCAAATCCGTTAGTTAATCTTACTCTGGCAACTTTTCTAAGTGCTGAGTTTGGTTTTTTAGGGGTTGTTGTGTAAACCCTTGTGCATACTCCGCGTCTTTGTGGACAATTCATCAAAGCCGGAGATTTTGTTTTGTCTTGAAGCTTTTTACGTTCTGAACGTACAAGCTGATTAATTGTAGGCATTTTTTTCTCCTTAATTTAATTACTACCGTGATAAAGATCATAAACCAAAACCCTTACGCATTCCGGTTATGACAGGACTGAAATTTCGAAAAATCATACGTCCTTGCTTTATCTTTTTTTTGTACAATGCGAAATTTTCAGCACGAAAAATATTCGACAAGTGTACCTTCTCATCTAACTTCAACCACAGGCAAATGTCAATAGATATGATATCTGATAGGGTTAAAATGTAAAACGAAATTTACATTTATCTTGCGGCTCTTTCAATAATAGGTGCAATTCCGTAAATTTTTGGATATTTCCCAACAAGTGAAAACACAACCAGATAAAGAACTAATCCGGAGATTAATGTTTGTAAGATTGAATATTCTCCTAAGAAAGGCCTGTTTAATAAAAAAGCAATTTGAGCTACAAAATAGTTTAAAAATGGTATAACTGAAAGAATTTTCAAAATTATATCGAATAGCATAGCTATACAAAAATAGATTAATGATAAAAATATTGATTGAAAAATGTTGTATTTTACAAAATAAGACATTTTCTTTTTGCCAAAATACATCAGTACACAAAAAACCACACCACCCCAGCCGGCGGTAAGATAAGATATGACAGAAATAACTCTGTCAAAAATTTTGACAGATTCACTACGCATTAATTTTCTCCGCGGGCAGATTTTACATAATCATCAACAACTTGACTGTATATAAGTTTATACTCATCATTTTCAGGTGCCAAGCTTATTGAAGCTCTATAAGACGAAATTGCCTGTTCAATATCTTTGTTTAAATAATGAGCATTGCCGAGTAACATGTATGTTTCTGCGTTATTTGTGTCAACTTGCAATGCTTTTTTATATAAATCTATGGATTCAGAAATCCTGCCCAGACTTGAATACAAGTTAGCTAAAAGTACATAAGCATTAGAAGTTTTAGGTTCTGCATCAATTGCTTTTTTATACATACCTTCTGCGATATTGTATTCTTTAAATTCTGTTAATGAAATTGCATAACATATATAAATTCTGTATTTATCTTCTGTCATAGACAGAGCTTTTTCATAATACGCATATGCTTGTTTTTTATCTTTCATTAGAGTAAGAGCATTTGCGATACACACAGCAATAAGTTCATTGTCAGGATTAAGTACAAAAACTTTTTTAAATAATTTTAAAGCGGTTTCATAATCAGCAAGTTTAAAGCATACATTGCCCATATCAATTAAGGCATTTACATTTTCAGGATCAATTGAAAGTGATTTTTCATAATAAGCTTTTGCTTCCGCATAATCTTCTATATCCTGATACAAAAGCGCAATTGCATTGTAAATTTCAGGGTTAGATGAATTTAAATCAATAGCCCTGTTATAATAGAACAATGCTTTTGGAAAATTTTTCCACTCAGCAAAAACGTTTCCAATATTGTAATAAATAAGGAAGTTTTTAGGATTAACTTCAAGAGCTTTATTATAATATGACAAAGACTTTCTAAAATCTCTTTCATAAAACCACATTGTCCCCATACCAACAAGTGCCTGAACATCATCAGGCTTTATGGCCAGTAAGCTGTCTAATACGGACATTACTTTGTCATAATCTTTTTGTTGAAGGTACAATTCTGATAATTGGTGGTAATTTTCAATATTCTCAGGCTCTTTAGCCATCTTAACGACAAGCTCGTTAATCTTTTCATTTAAACTAGTATTTTCCATAACCGTATTGTATATGATAAAACGGCTTTTGTAAATGTATTAATACAAATTAATATTTAAAACATTCTAAATCATGATCGTTAACTATGCCAATTGCTTGCAGATAAGAATATATTATAACCGTTCCAACGTATTTCATTCCGCGTTTTTTCAAATCTTTAGAAATTTTATCGGAAAGAGGTGTTGAAACAGCAAGTTCTTTTGACGTTCTTTTAATTATTTTATTATCTGTAAAACCCCAAATATAATTCGAAAAACTTCCAAACTCGCTTTGAATTTGTTTGAATATTTTTGCGTTATTTATTGTTGATTGAATTTTGTTTTTGCTTCTTATAATTTCAGGGTTTTGTAAAAGTTGTTCGATTTTTTTATCATTATATTTTATGATTTTATCAATATCAAAATTATCAAAAGCTTTTCTAAAGGCTTCACGTTTTTTTAGCACTGTTATCCATGATAATCCAGCCTGAAAAGATTCCAAAACGAGGAGTTCGAATAATTCTTTATCATCATATTTAGGAACACCCCATTCTTCATCATGATATTTTACATAAATTTCATTATTTTCATCAACCCAAAAACATCTTTTCATAGCAGTTATAATATTATATAATGTAACGTTTGTCTATATATTTCAACTAAATTTTTGTTTCTATTGTATAATTCTGGTATAAATTAAACGGGGTAAATATGTATAAAAGAAGTAGAATATGCTTATTAATAACGCTTATGGTTTTAGGTGCTGCAACAATTTCTCCTGCGGTTTACGCTCAGGATAAAGAACAAGCTGTCAGCACAACAGAAGAAGAAATTCGAGCATCTAAAGAAACTTTAGATAAAGCCAAAACGGCAATGGAAAACAAGGATTATCAATCTGCAATTGTTTATTTAACGGTTTACATTAATGCAAAACCTAAAAAATACGAACCCTACAAAATGAGAGGTGAATGTTTTTACGCATTAAGACAATACAAACTTGCAGAAAGCGATTTTCAAACTGCAATTGATTTGAAAACTGCTGATGATAAATTCCTGACAAATACAAAAGTCGTCGGAGCAGTAATTTTGGGAGCAGACAAAAATGATCAGTATCAAAATCCTGAATTAGGAAACTTATATGCAGAATTGATGTACTCTCAAAAAGCACAAAATACCCAAGCTTATGAAGCATCTTACCAAAAAGCGTTTGAATATAATTCTCATATTTATTTGCCTCAGCCGAAAAAAGATGAAATTGGAAAGATTAATTGTCCTCAAAAATACGGAAAAGTTTTAAATCCGCAAGGTGCCGATGCATATATATATGATGTTATTGAAAATATCGAAAAAGGAGATTTTCACGAAGCTGCGTATAAATTACCAAATATAACATCTGCCTTCCCAAAATACTATCTGGGCTATTATCTTACAGGTGTTGTAATGGCAGGGCTTGAACAAGATAAAGATGCAATTTCATCTTTTGAAACCGCATTGAAATATAACCCTTATGATTTTGAATCTATGGCCAGTTTAGGTCAGATTTATTACAGTGAAGCGGAAAAAACATTCAATTCCGCTGATGCTGAGAAGTCTGTCGAATACTTTAACCAAGCTTTAAAATATAACCCCAATTGCTATATTTATTATTTTTATATCGGTTTAAATAACATGCTTTTAAATAAAAATAATCTGGCAATTTCTAATTTTAATTCAGCAATCAAATTAAAATCCAATGATTATAACAGTATTTATTATAAGATGATTGCACAGTATTTAAAAGGTGATTATAACGCGGTTACGGAAGGCGCAACAAAGCTTTTGTACAGGCATGTTTCAAATTATAATTCGGTCTTATATTTAAGAGCTTTGGCTTATCACAAGTTAGGAAATAGTGAAGCCGCTATATCTGATATAGAAAAGATTTTTGCCGGAATGAATGATATTTATAATGCTGATGTAAGAACTCTTTCTCCAAAAGAACAAACTCTTGAAGCTTATTTATACTATTTAAAAGCCAAAATTTTGCAAGAAAACGGCGAAGGTGCAAAAGTTGACTTGGCAAAAGCTTATAAAAACCCTATTGTTGAGGCTTTAGGTAATCCAGAATCCGAAAATGTAAGTTTGACAATTCCGTCTTACGACCTTGAAAATCAGTATGACTACATAAGAACTGCTTTCGATAATCTTGGTGTCGGATTTGTGTATGCTAGTCCTGATTACAAGATTTCAACCACCAAGAATAAATCAGAGCTGTTGACAAATATTGAACGCCAAAAACAATTAGCTTCTCAAAATGAATCCGTTATTGTTCAAGAAAATAAAAAACAGGAAGCAATTACGGAATTAAGAAATAATGAGGATATTGCAAATTCTTTTGCCAAAGAATCAAAATCAGCAGCATTAGAACTTGCAGCAGAAAGTTTTGAAGGAGTGGATAAATCTCCTCAACTTGTGCTAAAAAAATCAACAGAACCGGAAGATACATTATCAAAAGAAAATCAAACATCAATTGCGCAGCTTTTAGCCTCTCAATCTCTGCCGGTTAAAACAGAAGCATCTGCCGTAAAAATTGATGATATAGTAAAGCAGGCAAAAGAAGCACCAAAAGACGAAAAAGTAATTGTAAATATGCCTTCTGCACCTATAATGCCATCAAAAACATCTGTTAAGAATGACGAGATTATTGCTCATGATGATGAAGTTCAACCAACAAAAACTCCTATAGAAACTAAACCCGATAATATAGAACAAGTTCAGAATAAAAAAGAGGAAAAAATCATTATTTCTGCACCTGTTCAAAAAGAATCGGAAGATTTTACAATATCATATGATAAAGAAAATATTCCCAAAATAGACAATAAAAAGCTTGAACAGGTTGAACAAAATATGACTCAAGAAGTTATATCTCAAGCTGAAGAAGTTAAAGAAGAAGTTCAAGAGGCAGTTGAGCCGGTTCAAAATAATGCTGAACAACTTTCCGAAGCCGTACAAACACCCAAAAAAGTTGTTGAAAAATACGCAGAATTTGATATAAACGATTTTGATATCCCTCAGAAAAAAACGGCACTGCCTGAAATTAGATATGATGATGAAATTGTTGTTTTTGTACCAAAAAATCCTATAACTGATGCCGGTGAAAAACTTAACAAAGAAGATTTCAGTCTGAAAAATCCAAATACTATAACTGATAATTTTTCACAGATAAGGCAAAATTCCGAAACTGAAAAAACAGATATCGCAAAAGCTGCAAATGAAATTGTTCAAACTCAACAAGATATTGTAGAAGTTATTCAAGAACAACCGGAAATTATAGTACAGGAAGTTGTTACAGATAATCAAACAGAAGAAAAAATCCAAAAATTGCCGAAGCAAGAAGAAGTTTATCAACCTGACATAAAGGTTGATGAAGCTAAACTAAAAGAAAATAATCCGATTGTTTCAATAATTAAAGAACCTGCAGCTCCCGCAAAATTAGAAGTCGGTAATGAAATTGTTTCAATCGTTAAAGAAACTCCAAAAGTAGATTTTAACCCGCCTAAGCTTGAAGAAGAAACAAGTCAGGCAGCTCTTGATACTTCTGAAAAGTTGTCCGATAATGCTCAACAAGACAATCAAGAAGAAACTTTAGCAAAATTTTTAGATAAATCTGATAATAAGTCTATTGCCAAAGCTAAGGCAAAACAAGAAAGAAAGGCTAAAAAACAAGCTAAGAAGGAAGAAAAAATCAGTGCTATTGTTCAAGCTGCAATTAACGGCAATCTTGAAACTTCTGAGCTGAAACCTGTTAAAGAAAAGAAAGTAAAGGTAAAAACTTCAAAACAGAAAAAAGAGTCTGTACTTTCTGTTGAACAACCTGTTTCAGATGCTATAGAAACCACTGCGGATTCAGCTAATTCTGCTAAAAAAGCTTTGGTTGACAAATCTAAGAAAAATAAAGAAAAAATAAAAAATAACGTGAATAACAAAGTTGAAAAATCAGAAAAAGTCGTAAAATCCAAAAAACAAAAAAACGATAAAAGTTTAGAAAAAGATGTTAAAACTCTTACAAATAAGGAGATTAACGCACAAACAACAGAAAAGAAAAAACTTTTTAATTTTAAAAAGAATAAGACGGAAAAAATTGAAACTCCGGTAAGTAAAAAAATTGAGCAAAAAGAGAAAAAGACTTTTAAATGGTGGTGGAAAAACGATAATAAACCTGCAAAAAGCAACGTGCAAAAAAAAAAATTCAGTTTTAAAAAGCTCATAACAAAAGAATCCGGAGATAAATCCGAAGTTTTTGAAAGAACTGAAAATTCAAAAAAAATAATAAAAAAGAAAAATAGCAAAGAGAGAGAATAACTTGTGGATTACATCAAATTTTTATATAAAAAATGGTGTTTGATAGATGATAAGATAAGGTTTTTATTTATCGGAGGAGTGAATGCCGGAATTTCTTATGTGATATTTGCCATATCATTGTTTTTGCTCGGACAGGAACATTATCAACTATGCGTTATACTTCAATGGACAATATCTTCGGTATTTTCTTATTTTAATCAAAAATTTTTTGTATTTTGTACAAAAGGTAATTATTTAAAAGAATATTTAAAATGCTGCTCGACTTGGGCGGTAAGTTATTTACTGAACGTTGTAATCTTAGAACTTTTAGTGAGATTTGCGATTAAAAATGTATATTTATCTCAATTTATATCAATATTTCTTGTGTCAGTTGTTACTTATGTATTGTTCAAATACTTTGCATTCAAAAAAGCAAAATAACTATTTTTTTAACTCTTTAATCTGATTTTCAACATCTTGTTTAATATATTTAGAAAGTCTGTTGATTTTGTAATTTATATAGAAGCACCCGAAAAATAACCAGCCAAAAGTATTATGTTTGACTGTTATATTGAATTTATTTTTTGTATAGTATTCTATATTTTTAAGAATTTGCAGGGCGAGTGCAAGTTGGAGTACACACCAAATAAAATTTGGAGTATTACAAATATAATTTGTTTGAATTCCTTTTATATTAAAAACGAGTGAAATCATATCAAGTGCAATAAGAATTGCAAACCATCTTGAGCGTTGAATATATTTTTCGGGGTAAATATTATTGATATCTGTAATAAGCTTCCAAAGCCAAATATACCAATAAATTCCAAAAGTAATTATGCTCAGAATAACAAGTTTTAGCGTTGAGGTTTTTCTTATGGCTGAATACAAATTGTTCTTACTCATAGAATAATTATATATTAAATATTATTTTATTGCGCAGCCTTTGTCATCAAAGTAGAGAACTTCATTTTCGGTATGCAAAACGTAGTATTTTGTATTATTTTTATCAACTTCGAGAGCAGGTAGTTGAACGGTATTAAATCCTGATTCAGGGGTTTTTAATTTGCCGTCAACAAAGTTATTTCCGTTAACTTCTTTACTTATCATTGCTTTGTATAAATCAGTTTTTCTTAGTAATGCAAGTGCTTCGTTGTTACTTTTATTCTGATAAATTGCGATTTTATCACAATTGTTTCCATTAATATCGTTAACACTCATACACTCACCTTTATAGTTTTAGTATTTCAATACGGTATTAAACGGCACAAATTTGCTAAACTTTAATGAATTTTACATAACTTAATTTATCTGAATCTTGCTAAAATCGACATTGTAACCGAGAATTTCCATTATTTCAAATAATTCTTTAATAGAAAGACTTTCACGTCTTAGTTTATGACCGAGACTTTTAGGGGTATATAATTTTTGAGTTTTTTGTGTCATTAGTTCCGACAATTGTTTGATTGTAACACAATTTTCTGCCAAAAGGAGCTTAATTTTCATTCTCGGAGTCATCATTTAATTATAGAGGACTTGACTATCATGTAAAAATGATTTATAATAGGGTACATATATGGAGTATAGGTTACAAATAAGGAGGATTTTTATGCCCGGAAGCTATGGAAACATGAATAAGTACTACAAATTTTTACGTAAGTCATTAATTGAACTAAAGAAAAATGATGGGTTTACATTGGCTGAAGTGTTGATTACATTGGGAATTATTGGCGTTGTTGCAGCAATGACAATACCTACGCTAATTGCGAACGTACAAGGGCAAAGAGTAAGAAGCCAATTCAAAAAAACTCTTTCTACCCTCAACCAAGCAGGCAAAATGGCTCAAGCGCAATATGATTTTGACTTTGGAGGAATTGATAGTCATTGCATTGGATCCGGACAGTTAACTGATGGTGATGATATTAATCCTGAAAAAACACATTCTATGTGTGCATTATTAATGGGAACCCTAAAAGGGGCATCATCTCCGGGAATTATAACTAATACCAGTTATTCTGCAAAAATTGTTAGTAATTTTTATAAATCTAATGATTATGATAGAATATTTAGAATATTCAATTTAGCTGACGGTGCGATTTTTGCATTTAATGCCGATCTGGAAAATTGTACAGTGCCTACTGGTATCGTTAGTAGTGATATTTTAATGGTAGAAACTGATTCTCAGGGAGTAATAATTGGAGAAGTCGGTCTAGGCAAATGTATTGGATTCATTGATGTGAATGGGACCTCCCTGCCGAATAAGGAAGTAACATGCTCAGACGGTACTGCAGCATTAGACCCGCAAAATCCTTGTGTTGTAAGCAATAAAAATATAGGTGATGTAATTCCTGTAGTATTCCACGACGGAGTTGTAGAACCTGCCACAAACGCAGGCAAATACCTCCTGAATACTGCAAAATAGGGGTAAATTTACTGTCGGCATAGCAATGCCGACCTTGCACTTATTGCCCCCTCACCCCAGCCCTCTCCCAATGGGAGAGGGAGTATTAACGGTTCCTCCCTAATGGGGGAGGGTTAGGGTGGGGTGCGATTGTTTGTTCAAACAAACTGTTCCCCATCGGCACTTCGTGCCACTTCCCCCATCGGGGAAGATTAACTTTGTTCCTCCC
>JAFUSQ010000064.1 GCA_017467605.1 bacterium
CCCTTGCAATCACAGGGGGATTAATAACCATAAAGAACTTATCAACTTATCTACTTATTCACTGATTCACTTTAAAAAAGCTGCCTTCACTCCTCACCGGAGCGGGTATTCTGCTACCAACTTTGGCAAGACTCCACGACTACTGCGCTCTGCGGGTTTTACGCTCGCAGAGGTGCTGATTACACTTGGTGTAATCGGAGTAGTTGCAGCAATGACAATCCCAACACTTATGGCAAATATCAGAGGAATGCAGTACCGAAACCAATTCAAAAAGACTGTATCGACTCTAAATCAAGCTGTAAGAATGGCTCAGGCGCAGTATGATTTTAATTTTGCAGACCTTGATGACCCGTTTGCAGAGGGCATGGACGAATGTGCCAAACAAAACCCTGAACAAGTTAAAACAATTTGTTCACTATTCAACGGAACACTAACAGGTGCAACTTATCTTGGAACAGTTGACGATAATGAAGATTTAAAAAAGGCATATAGAGGTGTATTTGATAATAATTACATATGCTGGAGCTTATCTGATGGAGCATTAGTGTGTATTGATACTGGGTACGTCAATTGGTATAAGGGTGATAACGAAACAATAATCAGAGCGTATATAGATGTAAACGGAATATCAAAACCTAATATATGGACTGATTGTTCAGAAGGAGATACTTTAGGTTTTGATGAAGGAGGATTGGAAAATCCTTGTATCGTGAAAACTAAAGATATTCATGATATTTATGTTGTGTATTTGTATGATTCAACTGTAACACCTTCGGATAATGCATCTACGTATGTTTTTAACACTGCAAAATAGGGAGAATTTATTGTCGGCATAGAAATGCCGACCTTCATTCTATCTCTCCAAGGGAGAGAAAAATTTTTCTTAGTGAACGATAGTGAAACTTAGAAAAATAAGAGAGGGGTTTATTGCGGTGCATTGAAATGCACTCTACTCCTAACTTACTCTGTTTCAATCGGGGCAGTTGTTAACATTAAAAAGGAGGAGGCGGGTTTATACCAAACCCGCCATTTTATATGAAAAAAGACTTTAATACTCTATATCTTTTAATGCTTTAAATATTTTATCCGTAATTACTTGGATATATTCTTGACTTACGAGACCATTGATAACCGCATCAGATATTTGATATGCGGGACGAATATATTTTTGTGCGGTTTTGTTAACATCTGCAAACTGCAAATCTGCTGCTTCTCCTGTTTTTCCGCGTTCAGCGGCACGTTTGTACCAGCGTTCTTTTATAACTTCAAGCGGTGTAAATACATAAACTTTGACGTCCATTATATCTCTAACACCTTCGTCTAAAACATATAACCCTTCTGTTAATATTACTTTAGCCGGTTTTTTCTCGTCTCCGTCAGGGTCAGATTCACAGGTAACAAAATTATATCTCGGAGATTTGATTGTTAAACCTTCTTTTAATGCTACAAGATGGTTTTTCATCAGGTTCAAATCAATAACTTCAGGGGTATCAAAGCTGAAACCGGTTTTAAACAAAGCTTCGTAGCTTCCTGCTTCTTTAAGTTCTTTTGATGTGTCTTTGTAATAATCGTCACATCTTATTACTGTATAAATTCCTTCAGTTTTATCTTTTACGCATGCTTTTATTGTATTATCGACAAAAACAGTTTTGCCTGATGCGCTTTCTCCGGTAATTCCAATCAAAAAAGTTCGTTTTTTTTCTTGAACAATTTTTCTTGCAATATTTAAAATTAAATTATCAGAAATGTTTAAAAATAATGGTTGTTCTTCTTTTTTATCTTCTTCCAATATTTTTTTCATGCTGTCGACTATATTAGATATAATCTCCATATCACGTCTGCTTGAATAATAATCATAGCTTGTCATTTCAATATCTTTCAACATCATGCTTCCTTTGATAATATGATAACATTCTACTTGAAAAAATTTTTTCTCTCCATAAAAGATGAAATTTTGTAACAAAAAGTTTATCAAAATTAAAGATTGTTATTCCTTGTGCCGATAAATAAATTGTTGAGTTAACAAGGAGTATAATTTATGTATCAAGATGAAATTTTTGAAAATGCGTTAAGAGAATCTCGTGAAGAAAGTTTTAGAGAGCTTAAAAATGAAGTAAAAACTGTAGAAAGGGCTATTGAAAAGTTTTTAACTCAGCTTCTTGAATGTTCTTCTTTAATGTCAGAACGTGATTTTAATGTATGTAGTTTATAGATTTTTTGCAAAAAATTTGGAGCCGTCAAATGACGGCTCCTTCGGTATGTCTTAACTGTGTGATTTCCTGTATGTTAGTTGTTACTTGGCATGTCAAGCAATTAGTTACATATTTAGCAAAAAGGTCATTTGGTTCGACCTCCACGCAGTGAGCAATTATTGTTACACGAGACAACAACAAGAGTGGACTTGTTTGAGCGTTCATATAATAATAGACCCTGAAACAAGTTCAGGGTGACATTAAAGCGAGTTGTCCACTTTGATGTCGAGTGTTACAAATAATTAGCGAACGCAGTGATGGTCGAGAGTTTCTTTCTGACCGCTTTCTTGTCGGCACAAGAAAGCGGTCTGCTAAAAATCAAACAAATTTTGTTAAACAGAGAATCCGTCTCCGACGGGTCCTCCGGACAGGGAAACTTTTGACGTCAAAAGTTTCACAAAACCGGAGCACAGAACTCCGTTCGTAACCAACTGTAACGCTCAACTAAAGGCAAGCAAACTCGCTTCGCTCA
>JAFUSQ010000057.1 GCA_017467605.1 bacterium
GTTTTACACTCTAAAACCAATAAATTATGGGCGAAAAAGGTTCAAAAACCCTAATCAACTACAATTTCAGTGGGTCTTTACTTGATTATTTTTACGGGACAGTAGTGCCCCGGTTGGGGAGGGTAAGGGTGGGGTGTATACACCCCTCTGGGGAAGAACAATAGTAGTGTAGGTCGGCATTGCTATGCCGACCGTAAATTTACTCCTATTTTGCAGTATTTAAAAGGTATTTACCTGCATTTGTTGCAGGTTCTACTGCTCCATCGTGGAATACTACAGGAATTATATCGCCGATATTTTTATTACTTACAACACAAGGATTTTGCGGGTCTAATGCTGCAGTTCCGTCTGCACAAGTTACTTCCTTGTTTGGTAATGAGGTTCCGTTTACATCAATAAATCCTATACACTGATTTAGGCCTTGAACTTCAGTTGTAGAACCATTCGCAGCTTGATATACTTTTGATAATATATCACTACTTAAAACACTGCCATTTGGTAAGGTACAACCATCAATTGTTTCTTTGAATGCAAAAATAGCACCATCACTTAATGAGTAACTAATAGAGTGACTCCCTATTAACAAACTTCTGTCTACTGTCACTAATGTAGAATTTTGATCTACGTTATAAGTAAGACCACCTTTCAAAGTCCCATTTAATAGAGCGCACATTGTTCTTTTTGACTCCGGATTATCTTGAGAAGTACATGCATTATTACCTGTTGCGGTCTGATTAATTGCGCCAAAATCCCAATCATATTGAGCTTGTGCCATTTTGCCTGCTTGGTTGAGGGTTGAAAGAGTCTTTTTAAATTGGCTTCTTACTCTTTGACCTTGTGTATTTGCAATTAGTGTCGGTATTGTCATTGCTGCAACTACACCGATTATGCCGAGGGTAATGAGCACTTCTGCTAGAGTAAACCCCGCGGAGCGCATTAGTTGTGGAGTCTTGCCACAGTTGGTAGCAGAATACCCCGTCCGGCGAGGACCTTCGGCGAGAGTAAATGCTGCACTTTTTTGTGTAATAATAGATTTTTTCATATTTACCTCCATGACGTATCTATCATTATTATGACGTATTCGTCAGAAAATGTCAATATACGTCATGATATTTATATGATTAATCTAGGTATTTATGGAAGAAAGTAAAAAAATTAAAGAACGTATAAAAACATTATTTTCGTGGCGTGATATGTCTTATGAAGAATATGCACGCAGAATAGAACAAAAAACGGGTAAAAAAATTTCTACGAGTAGTTTATCTCATAAATTAGCAAGAGAAAGCATTTCATTTAGAGAAGTTATAGAAATAGCGGAAGAATTGGGTTATGATGTTATTTTTAAGCCTCGTCCGAATTGGAAATAACTATTTTAGACCCTGCCATACATATCTTCATAGCGAATAATATCATCTTCTGACAGAATATCGCCTTTTTGAATTTCGATAATTTCTAAATCTTCGGTATATGGATTTTGAAGAGAATGTATTGCTTTCACATCAATGTCAATACTGTGTCCGGGAGATAAAATATGATCTTTACCTTCCAGAACAACTTTTGCCATACCTGATAGGACAACCCAGTGTTCACTTCGGTAATTATGAGATTGAACAGATAATTTTTGACCTGTATTTACGTGGATAATTTTTGTTTGAAAGCCTTTTCCCTCTGCAATAACGGTATAAAATCCCCAAGGTCTGTAAACCGTTTTATGAACCTTTTGAGTTCCGTCATGCTGTTGTTTTAGAGTTTCGTAAATCTGTTTTACTTCTTGAGTTTTATCTTTTTTGCAGGCAAGAATAGCATCTTCTGTTTCGATTACAACAGTATCTTCAAGTCCAATTGTTGCAACAAGTTTTGATGATGAATAAATAAACGAATTTTTTGAATCTTTATCCAAAACATGACCCACAAAAACATTATTATTTTTATCTTTTGGACTAACTTCATAAATTGATTTCCAAGAACCCAAATCTTTCCAATCAGATTTTAATTCGGCCATTGCAATATTTTTGCTTTTTTCCATTAATGCGTAATCAATAGAAATATTAGGCATTTTGTCAAATTCTGTAAATGGAATATTTTTATCTGAGCAATTAATATTTTTTATAATAGAAGAAATTTCGGGACAATATGTTTCAAGCTCTTTTATTATTGTAGAAGTTTTGAACATAAAAATACCGCTATTCCAATAATAATTTCCATTTTCGATAAATTTTAAGGCATTTTCTTCGTTGGGTTTTTCAATAAAATTAATAACCTTGTTATTTTCTGATTGAATGTAACCAAAACCTGTTTCGGGGTAAGTCGGTTTTACGCCGAAAGTTACGATATAACCTTCTTCAACAAATTTTTGAGCATTTTGAATAGTTTTTATGAATTCTTCATTATTTTCGATAAGTAAATCAGATGGAACAACGAGAATTGTTTCGTCATTGTCGGAATTTTCAATAATATATTTAACACTCAAAGCAATAGCGGGAGCAGTATTTTTTGAAATTGGTTCGGCTAAAATAATTGAATTGTCAGATATTTTGCCGATTTGCATTTTAACATTTGCCTGATGTTTTGTGTTTGTAACACTGATTATATTATTTGAAGGAATAAATTGATTTAAGCGTTCAAAAGTTGATTGCAGAAGGCTTTTTTCAGCATAAAGATTAAGCAGCTGTTTTGGGTACAACTCTCTTGAAAGAGGCCACAACCTGCTTCCTGAACCTCCCGCTAAAATTACTCCAAACATTCTTGCTCCTTCTTTTAATTATATTATACTATGGTAAATGCAAAATCAAGACCCACCCCAACCCTCTCTAAAAAGGGGTAGTATTAATTTTTCATTGTTTGAATAATAGGAGATTCCACGGTGCAAATTTCCGAGATTCCGCGTTCCGCTCTGAATGACGGTCCTGTCATCTTGAGCCCGCAGGGCGAAAGATCTCAAGATATTGCAAGTAGTGTAAGGTGTAGCGATTCTTCGGGGGGTAAATATAATAGTACCGAAACAAACTACAATATTACTCCCCCTCAGAATGACATTAAAAATGTTCCCTCTCCTAAGGGGAGTAAAATTCCTCCCCAAAGGGGGAGGTTAGGAGGGGTACGGTCATGTCATTCCGAATTCGATTTGGAATCTATTTTAATATAGACTCTGAATCACCAAGCAGGAACAGAAAATTACGTTTTGCAAGCTCAACTAATTTTCTAGTCAGTTCATGGTGACAATAATTAATTCCCCATCGGCACTCCGTGCCACTTCCCCCATCGGGGAAGATTATTTTTGTGCTTAGACCTCAAAATGATAAGCACGTCATTGCGCGGCAATCCAGAAAATTTCGTACAAAAATGACTGGATTGCTTCGGTCGTTCCTCCCTCGCAATGACATGCCTATAATATATTCACAGAAGTTTTAATTTATTATTTATATACATTAATAATATTTTTTCTAAAGCTATTGTAGCTTCTGCAATTGCAATTTGATAAATTTACAATTTGTAATAATGAGTAAATATTTTTAGTTCTTTGGTTTTTATAAAAGTATATTAGTGTGAATTTTTTAAAGGAAGGTAATATGATAAATTCGGTAAATACTGTGCCTATTAGCTATAATACTGGTTTAACGGCTAATACACCAATGCAAAATCCGCAAGTTAATGTTCCTGTTCAAAATTATAATGTTGATTTGAATGGGATAAATGCACTTGCTTCTTATAATCAACCAATTGCAAATACTGCTTCTGCTAAAAATATTCAACCGGCATTACCAACAATATTACAACCCGAAGCGATAAAAGCTATTCAAGGTGAAAGGATTTATTCTCCTTTAGCTAATTTAGATTCTATTGTTAAAAAAGATGATAAAATAACTACTGTATATCAAATGGACGTTCAAGCTCCAAATGATGCTATCAGAAGAATTGAATGCTATGACAATATAACAGGTAAACTAATTCGTGTTCAAGATAATTTTAATACTATCGAAAAAGGTAAACTTCCTAAAACCGATTTTATTGAAATAAAAGATATTAATCCCGAAAACGGTAAAACATCAAAATTAACCATATATACAAACGGTAAACTTGATTGTGTAAAAGAGTATGAATATGCGCCGAATTATAGTAAAGAATTTACAGTAACAGATTTGTCTAAAACAATTACGGAAAATTTTAATGATGGCAAACTAATTCGCACAACAAGTTTTAACAAAAATAATCAAGTGGATTTTGTAAAAACAATAAATACTGATGACAGATCTTCCCAAACAACTTATTATAAAAACGGAATTCCCGTAAGAATGTCAAATGAAATTCAAACTCCAATTCCTAATACAACCGGAAAAAATCCTTTAGCAGATGCAGATTTAGTACCTCAGCAACCGTATATTTTAGGTTATGATCCAAAACAAGTTCAGGGTGAAAAACGAAATTATTCAAATGGAGCTCTCCATTCTATAACCACAACATTGCCAAATGGCGGCGAAATTATCCATATGTTTGATATAAAAGGAAATTTAACAGGTATTGAAGATGCCTCAAATCCTGCAAATGTTAAAGATATAATTTATCATAATGTTTTTGATACTGAAGCATCTTATTATACCGTAGATGAACAAATTGCTGATAATGTAACTAAAACAACGGCTTTTAATAAAGACGGTTCAAGAGAAGTGAATATAATGGATTTTAAAAATAATGCCGAAAAACATGCCTTTTATTCTAAAGAAGGAAATTTAAGTATGTATTTTGAAGTTGATACTAAAGGTAATAATTTATTAATGGAATTTGATAAACAAGGTAATTTAATTAATTTAGAATAAATACTTGAAAAAATATATTAAATAAATTATAATATAGAAAAGGGCGAGGCAGGTTGCAGCCTACCTCTTTAAAAGCCCCTTATTATGGTTTAATTAAAAGCACTATGATTATTAACAATAATAAGAATAGTGCTTCTTCGCTTATTGCGAAAACCATTTTGCATCACCTCCCCTCATCAGCCTTTACGATTTTCAGTCGTTCCGGTGAGGGAATGGAAATGTTTTAAGGGCTTACCCTTTATTCTAATATAGCAAATTTGTTGCAGAATGAAATCATCTGTAAGATGGAAATATTGTTAAGTAAAAAACATATTTTTTATGTTATAATTTCTAAAAAAAGGAGATAATATGAAGCTATTACATACAATGATTAGAGTTGTTGATGCAGAAAAAAGTGTTGATTTTTATACAAAATTGTTAAATATGACAGTTGATAAAAAGAAAAGACTTGATGATTGCTGGTTATATTTTTTGAATGACGAAGAAGGAACAACCCAACTAGAATTAACCGCAAATGATGAAATCCCTTCAGATGGATATAATTTGGGAGATGGTTTTGGACATTTGGCATTTTCTGTAAAGTCATTAGATGAATTTAGCGAAAAACTTCATTCATTAGGATATGAATATTTATATGAACCTTTTGATTTAAATGGCAAAGGTACCAGAATAGCTTTTATACAAGATCCGGACGGGTATGAAATTGAGTTGATTGAAAAAGTAGTTTGGTAATTTTCCCAAAAAAGAAAGTCTCATCAATTGATAAGACTTATAAATATACATTTACCCCACAGACATACTAGCATATATATTTTTTTTTGTCAAGTAGGTAATAAAAATTTGCGAAAATCAAAATTCGTTGTAAAATATTATTATGAGGAGAGCGGGTTTACTGTTAATATTTATCCTTATATGTTCATTTTTACCCTGTCAAGCTTCTAATTTTGAATTTCAGGATTCGATTAATGGCGGTAAAATTTTTATTTATCATATTCCTGACGAAGAAGTTGTCAAACCTATTAAAGAGCAGATAAAAAGTGAAACACAGATAGAACAAGAACATCAAGATATAATTTCTGATGATGTAACGGCTGATACATCAGGAAATATTGAAGAAGAAATTGTTTATAATGATGACGAAGATGATGAAGTAAAGACAATTTCTTTAGATGAAGAAGGTTATGAAATAAGCGATATGTATTCCGATATTTTAAAAGGTTATGCGGTTTACAATGAAGATGAAGAAAATACAGTATTTTTAGATGATAATTTAGATGAACTTTTAACTATAAAAATTCAACAACCTTACAATTTTAAGGGTGGTAAATATTTAGCATCAAAAAGTTTGTCACCTTTAATGTATTCAAAACTAAATTCAATGGAATATAGCATAACTCCTATTTCAAATGTAAATTATAAAACAAAAAATGGCTTTACTGCAGGAGCAATGTTTGATCAATGTATTGATTATGCCGAATTGGAACAGTCAACAGGTGTATTTTCCCGTTATGATACAAAATATTTTGGTATTTATACAGCTTTTCAAAGAACTTTAAACAGTACAAACAGTAATTATAATGACAATGTTTATTTTTCTCCGGAATTTAAATTAAATCAGTATTTTACATTGAAACAGATTTTATCTGCAGATATTACAAGAAATCGTAAAAAAGCCGAATTAGTGATTTCTATAAATCCGTTTGGGAAAAAAGATACAGATCGTATGAGAATTGAATTTGGAGCTAATGCTACTTATGATGATTCAAATTCTTTATTAAAAAATCAAATAAAATTTTCTACCAGTTTTAAATTGTAAACTTAAAAACATATTTTTGTCTATAAGAGAAGTTTTATTTATAATTGATTTAGAGGGAATTATTTAAGTGCAAAATTCTGATTTAGAACAAAATAAATTACATAAAAAAAGACGTAATAATAGAAAAACAGGTTTTTATTATTCATTTTTTACGATAGTTTTGATATTTTGTTTAATACAAATCGGTTATGGAGCAATATTAAATATCAGTAAGATAATTTCCTATCAGGGAAAAATGGTTACGCTAGAAAACTTGTTAAAACAAGCAAAAAATCGCAACCAAGATTTAAAAACAGAAAAAAAAGTTGTTACAAGCGATAACAGTCTTGAAGGAATTGCCAGAAATAATTTAAAAATGGCAGGAGAGGACGAAGTTTTGGTTATTATTAACCAAAAAGTTGAAGAACCTCAAAAAACTTCAAAAAAATGGAATTTCCCTAAATTTACATTTAAAAAACAAGAAAAACCAAAAGAAGAAAAACCTGCTGAAGAAATAATTATTCCTCCTGAAATTAATGAAGAATAGAAATGAGAATATTATGGAAAACACGCAAAGTATTGAATATATCAAGCAAGCTTTTGAATTAAAAGAATCCAAAAATTATAAACCGGCTATAGAAATGCTATACAAAGCTCTTGAATTTGAGAATAATAATGTAGAGATTTTATCTCAAATTGGAGAATTATACTTACTGCTAAACAACTATAGCAGAGCAGTGCAATATTTGGAAAAGGCATTGCAGTTAAATCCTTCTCATATCCCAAGTTTAAAGCTTATGAGAACAATTAAAGAAAGACAGCAGGATTTTGATGGGGTTTTGGATTTGTCTGTGAAAATTTTTGAAAAAGACCAAAATTCTACAAATTTACAAGATTTAATTAAAATTCTTATAAAATTAAAATTATTCTGCGAAATTGAAAAATATAAATCTAATGAATATTTTACACAAGATGTTAAAATAGAATGTGCTAATGCATTCTATTTAAATGGCGAAATAAACAAATCAAAAGAATTGCTTGAGCAGTGCAATCAAAATGATGAAAGAGTTCTATTTTTGAACGGTAAAATGAAATTTGATGAAGGAGATTTTGAACCGGCAAAAGAAATATTCAATAAAATTGGGAAGAATTCTCAAAATCCTGAAGTTTTAAATTACCTTGGACTTTTTGAACTTGAAAATATGAATTTTATAGAAGCCATCAAGGATTTTTCAAAGGCAATAAATTTAGATAAATCAAATTCAAAATATTATTTTAATTTGGGGAATGCTTATTTTTACAATGGCTGGATTGAAGAAGCTCAAAAAGCATATCAAAAAGCTTTGTACATTAATCCTGATAATCTTGATTATCGCTACGCTTTAGCATATTTGTATTATGACAAAACAGATTATACAAAAGCAAAAAAAGAAACAGATGCCATTTTGGAAATTGAGCCAAAACATTCTCAAGCAAGAGTTTTGAAAGCATTACTTTTAGCAAAAGATAAAGATTTTATCAAAGCACAAAAAATTCTTGAAGATAATTTGAAAAACGGAAACACAGATAACTTTACCAAAAGTGCATTGAGTAAAATTTATACCGAATTAAATATTTTTAATAAGGCCGAAGAACTGGTTAATGAAATAATTTCTGAAAATCCTGAAAATTTAAATTATCTCAGTGATTTAGCAGAAATACATATTCGTGAGAAAAATTACGATAAAGCAATCGAACTTGCAAACAAAATTCTTGAAATAAATTCTAATTATATTTTGGGAAATATTTTAGGTGCGAGAACGGCATTTTTGAAAGGTGATTATGAACTTGCAAAAGAATATGCTCAAGATGCAATTTCACTTGATATAAACTGTTCTGAAGGTTATTATTATCTTGCACTTGTTCGGGAAAAAACTGATGATACAGATGAAGCAATTGAATGTATGAAAAGGGCAATTTTGTACGATTTGAACAATCCCAAATATTATACAAAAATGAGCGAATTTTATAAACAGAAAAAGGATTATAAAACTGCACTTGAATATATATCGGAAGCAGTAAGTATTTCCGGTTCAAATGAATACAAATTGATGTATTCGGAACTTGTTAAATTAAATCGTAAACAAATAATAAGTTAAGTCAAAAATTTTTTGCCTTTAAAAAAAAGATAAATATAATATTGATATGTTAGACTTAATTGGAGGAAAATATATGGAAGTTAGAAGATTTATGAAAAGAATGCTGGCGTTATCCGCCTTGTTAATATTTACACAAGGATTTTCATACGGTGCAAATGATCCTAAAATGACAGTTCCGCACCAATACCCCGCAAAATATACCCCTGAATACATAAAACAAATTACCCCGAATTATAAAGATGTCGGCAAAGATGAAGTTTTTTATGTTGCATTGGATATGCTGAAAGACACAGAAGGAATGTTTTCACGCAATGCTATTTTAGGCAACAATCTTTCTCAAAAACCAATAAAAATTGAATTTCGTGATTTAGGTCAAATTAATGAGGAATATGCAACATTTGATGCTTTAGGTTGGAAAAAAGGAAAAAGTTTATATATATATATAAGCAATCGCCATAAAGATGCTCCTGCAGGTGCAATTGCCGCATTACTGTCTCACGAAGCTTTACATCAAGATGAATTTAACTCACTTGCAGAAGAAACATATGCGTGGACAATGGAAGCAGTTGTGTGGGACGATATTTTGAAAATTTATCCCGAAAGTAACCAGGAAGCCAGTTCCCTTGTTAAAAGAGAAAATACTCTTAAAAAATTATTAGAAAAAGGAAATCACACAAACAAATATATTAAAAAAGCAGTAATGCAAAATTCAGGCTACAAAAATCTTCCTTCCTATTCTCCGGGTTTTGATGATTTATAAAGAAAATTTAATACCCATAATACCTACAAAAAAAGTATATTGATTATGAAAAATCATTGATGTTAAATAAAGCTATGAGAAGAAGGACAAAGACAATAATATTTTTTATTGCAACAATAGCAACATTATTTGCAATAAATTCCTTCTATATCACAAATCATAATCCTTTGCTTGAAGTTGAGCAAAAAAATGTAAATACAACTCAAGTTACCCCGCAAAAACTGTTTGATTATACTTGGCAGATTATCAAAAATGAGTATTACGACCCAAATTTCAACAAACAGTACTGGGTCAGATGGAAAAGACATTATAATGGTAAAATCAAAACTATTGATGATGCAAAAGTTGCTATAGAAACAATGATAGCAAGTCTTGACGATCCTTATACAAGATTTTTATCAAAAGAAGAATTTGCACAGCAAAACAATTCTATAACCTCAAAAATTTCCGGTATTGGGGTTAATATTGTAAATGATTCCGGAAAAATAAAAATAATAAGTGTTTTAGATGAAACGCCTGCTCAATTTGCGGATTTAAAAGTAAACGATATTATTGTATCAATAAATGATGTAAAAGTTAGCGGATTGTCGCTTGCGGAGGTGTCAAATCTGGTGAAAGGTCCTGCCAATACCTTTGTAAGTGTAGATATTTTGAGAGATAATGAATTAATAAAAAAAAGAATAATAAGAAAAGAAATTACTATAAAAACCGTTAAAAGTTCAGTGGATAAAAATATCGGATATATACAGGTATCAAGTTTTATAAGCAGTTCCACTCCGAATGAATTTTTGGAAGCATTAGAAAATACTCATGATACAAAAGGTTTGATAATAGATTTGCGTGGTAATACGGGCGGACTTTTGCCAAATGCAGTTTTTATTTCTAATTTATTTATACAAAAAGGTAAGATAGTCAGCATTGTTGGCAGGAACGGATATCATTATGATATTATGGCTCAGGACAACGATATTGATATAACCAAACCTGTAATATTATTGGTAGATAGTGCAAGTGCAAGTGCGAGTGAAATATTTTCCGGCGCAATGAAAGATTACCATAGAGCAAAATTGATTGGTACAAAGACTTATGGCAAGGGAATGGTGCAAAAAATAATTCCTATGCCGAATGAGACAGGAATAAACTTAACCATTGCAAAATATTTAACCCCAAAAGGTAATGATATAAATAAACTTGGAATAAACCCCGATATTGAAATGCCCTTAACAAGACAAGATATAATAAATAAAAAAGATACCCAGCTTGAAACAGCGAAAAATGTTTTAGAAAAAATGATAAATAAATAAAGTGAATAGGGGAATGAGAAGTAAGTAATAAGACCGATAAGACCGTTAAGTCCAATACGGTGCTGAAGCACAGATTAATAAATTGTAAATGTCATTGTGAGGAGGGGTAAATGTACTGACTTTTAAATTTGCTTTATTTACCCTCCGCATGTCATTGCGAGCGACCAACGGGAGCGTGGCAATCGCAACACCTTACAAGACTTGCGGGGGATTACTACGTCCTCACTACGTTCGGACTCGTAATGACATGTTTTTCGTCATTGCGAGGAAGGAACGACCGAAGCAATCCAGTTGATATGTCACCCTGAATTTAGTTCAGGGTCTATATTTAAATAGATGCTGAAACACCGAGTAGGAACAGAAAATTACGTTTCGCAAGCTCAACTGATTTTCTAGTCAGTTCAGCATGACAAATAGCGCACCCCACCTAACCAGCGACTCGCTATCGCTCCCTGCACGCAGTCTCGCAAAAC
>JAFUSQ010000076.1 GCA_017467605.1 bacterium
ACAAATTATTTTATTTGATGATAAACCTCATGAAGACATTGGATTGACACCAAATAAATCTGAAAATCTTACAAATGAAAATAAAACAGGTTTTATTCCCTTTTATACCCCAATTGAAGTTACAGAAGAAAATAATGAATTAAATCAATAGTTAGTATTTTACAACTTCTCAACAAATTAGACACACATGGCATATTTGTATTACAATGTAACAGGTAAAGGAGCATTGATTTGTTTGTTCAAACACTAGAAAGACAAAATAAAAAAATCAGGACAAGTTCTGGAAATAGAGGTTTAAAACTTGTTGTTAATAATGCAATTTCTTCTATTGGTTATTTTTCAATAAATAACCGGCGTTATCTTGGTAATAAGTACAAATTAAACAGTTTTATCCAATCAACAATAGCTGATATATGCGGAGATTTTGAATCTTTTGCTGATTTATTTGCCGGAACTGGCTCAGTCGCTTCTATTTATCAAGATAAACATCTTATTGTTAATGATATTTTATATAGCAATTATGTATGCCACCAGACTTGGTTTGGAACAGAAAAATACTCAAAAACAAAAATTGCTAGTTTTATAAAAAGATACAATACAATTTCAGTGTCATCAGATAATTATATGTCTAAAAATTATGGTGATACTTATTTTAGCAAGAAGAATTGTCGTAAAATTGGCTATATTAGAGAAGATATTGAGAAAAATTATAAAAATGGTTCGTTAAATAACAGAGAAAAATGTATTTTAATCACCTCTCTTTTATATGCGATGGATAAAATAGCAAATACATGCGGACACTATGATGCATATAGAAAAAAAGGTGAATTAGATAGAAATCTTGAATTACAAATGCCAAAAATCGAGAAATCAAACATTAAAAATGAAATTTACAACGAAGATATAAATAATTTAGTAAAGGTTATTTCAGCAGATATCGTGTACTTAGATCCACCTTATAATTCAAGACAATATTGCGATGCATACCATTTATTAGAAAATGTTGCACGTTGGGAAAAACCAAAAGTAATTGGGGTTGCAAAAAAGATGGATAGAACGGCTTTAAAAAGCGACTATTGTACTATTAGTGCAACAAGAGTATTTGAGGACTTAATTAAAAATATAAAAGCAAAATATATCGTTCTTTCATATAACAATATGGCAAATAAAGGTAATGAACGTTCAAATGCTAAATTGTCAGACACAGATATTTTAAGAATTCTAAGTGCAAAAGGTAAAGTTCAGCAATTTTCACAGGATTATAAAGCATTTTCAACAGGAAAGTCCAATATTGAAGAAAATGCAGAAAGACTTTTTGTATGTCAATGCTTTTAGACAAAGATACTGACATAGAAATAATTCAGTCTCCTCTAAATTATACTGGGGGTAAATTTAAGCTGCTTCCACAAATATTACCATTATTTCCAAAGAATATTGATATATTTGTTGATTTGTTTTGTGGTGGAGCCAACGTGGGAGTAAATGTAAAAAGCAATAGGATAATACTAAATGATACGGATGATAACCTAACATATTTGTTTAACATGTTTAAAAATTTGGGTTCAGATTGTTTGCCTTTACTTGACAAAATTATAGAAAAATACGGATTATCTCAAAGTTCAAAATATGGATATGAATATTATGGTTGTAATAGTGGAACTGGATTAGCACCTTATAATAAGGACAAGTTTTTAAAATTAAGAGATGATTTTAATAATAGTCCTGATCCCGGCTACTACCATTATGCAATGTTATATGTGCTTATAATTTATTCATTTAATAATCAAATCCGTTTTAACAGACAAGGTCAATTTAATTTGCCTGTTGGGAAAAGAGATTTTAATGAAAAAATGCAGGATAAATTAAGTAAATTTATCAAACGTCTTGAAGCTAAAAGATATGAATTTTCCAATTATGATTTCAGAGATTTTGATATGTCGCAGTTAAATTCGGATAGTTTTGTTTATGCCGATCCACCTTATTTAATAACTTGTGCTACATATAATGAACAGGGCGGTTGGAATGAACAAGATGAAAAGGACTTGTTGGGATTTCTTGATAAGTTACATTCAAATAATATTAAATTCGCTCTATCAAATGTTTTGAGAAGCAAAGGCAAAGAAAATTCAATACTTATAAATTGGGCTAATAAAAATAATGATAAATACAGAGTTATTAATTTGAATTATGATTATAATAATTCAAATTATCAGGTTAAAAATAAAGAATCGGTAACGGCAGAAGTTTTAATTATAAATTATTAAGGAGTAATATTTTGGATACATTATGGAGTATGACAACTACAATAAGAGAAGCTGAACGAATTCCGGCATTTCTTAAAACTGCAAAAGAAATTGAAAATGAGGTTTGGAATAAAGATACTCAAATAAAATTTCAAATTTTACTAATAAAAAATAGAGAATACTTAAATACTGATGGCACACAAACTTTTAATAAATTAAATGAAGAACAAATAAATATATTAAAAGATAAAAATTTATCTATGACATACGAACAGGCAAGAGGTATTTTTGAAGCAAAACAATATGAAGATGCTCCAATGCGTGGCCGTCAATCAA
>JAFUSQ010000058.1 GCA_017467605.1 bacterium
GATGCTGAAACAAGTTCAGCATGACATAATAACCCGTAACGAACTTATCCACTTATCTACTTATCCACCTATTCACTTCAAAAAGATAGCTTTTACCCTTGCAGAAACCCTCATAACAATCGGCATAATCGGGGTTGTTGCGGCGTTAACTATTCCGGGATTGATTAATAACTATAAGGCTCGAAGATTACATACCCAATTTTTAAAATCTTATTCTACAATTCAACAAGCCTTCAAGCAGATGGAATCAGATGATGTTTCGCTTGATCCGTCTACATATAATACCCGTTCAAAGTTATTTTATAAAACATTTATGAATTACTTAAATGCTCCTTTTGACTGCTCGGATAACACAGAAAGTAAACAATATTTGCCATGTTATCCATTCCGTCAGAGTATTCCATACAAAACATTAGGAGGGGAAAAAAATCTTCCTGCTGCACTTTTTGATGATGGACAAATTGCAATGCAGGACGGTACATTAATAATGTTTGAAAATGAAGCCGGAGGTGATATAATAATAGTTTTTGTTGATTTGAACGGTTACAATAATTTACCAAACAAACTTGGGTATGATTTATTTGCATTTCAATTTAATGATGGTGTACTACTTACAATGGGTGATAAAGGTACGAAATATACCAATCAAAGCAGTTATTGTAATTTAAATTCAACATCTTCATTGAGTGGTCTTGCATGTGCTTATAAAGCTAAAAACGAGCCGGATTATTTCAAATCTGTTGTTAAAAGTTTTAGATAATATTTAATTTACCCCTTTAATTCAAGAACAGTGCTATCTTTGGTGTCTTTTAGAACAATTCCGCATTCGTCAAAGGCTATACGAATTTTGTCTGCAATGTCCCAATTTTTTTCCGCTCTTGCTTTTTTACGCAATTCTAAAATTTCTTCAATTGATTTGAAATCTTGAGCTAAAACTTGTGATATATGCGCAGCTGCTTTTGTTTTATCTTCATCAGATATTCCTGCTTTTTCAAAAGTGAAGCCCAGGACGGTTCCAAGTTTATAAAGGATTGTATATGCATCTTTTTCGTCTTTGTTTGCTCTTGTTGCAAGGTCAAACAAAATAGCAAGAGCCTTTGAAGTGTTTAAATCATTATCCATTGCTTCACAAAAAGCCTCATATTCCGGAGTTTTCGTTACATCAAATTCGGGATTATGTACCCCCTTAGCATTTGTCAAGCGTTTTGCCCCGGCTTGGGCGGAAGCCAAAGCCTCATCGGAAAATTCAACAGGCATTCTGTAATGATTTGTCAAAATAAATAGTCTTAATGTGTTTGCATCATAATTTTTTAGCATATCATCAATAGTTAAAAAGTTACCCAAAGATTTTGACATTTTTTCTTTGTTTATAGTAACAAAACCATTGTGAAGCCAATAATTTACGAACTTGCAGCCATTTGCACATTCGGATTGTGCAATTTCATTTTCGTGATGCGGGAAGATTAAATCTGCACCGCCTGCGTGAATATCTATTGTTTTTCCTAAATATTTTCTGCTCATTGCAGAGCATTCAATATGCCAACCCGGACGTCCTACCCCCCACGGTGAATTATATCCGAATTTTTCATCATGCTTCCACAATGCAAAATCAAGCGGATCTTCTTTTAATTCTCCCACTTCAATTCTTGCTCCGCTTTCCAATTGATCAATGGGTTGTTTTGAAAGATACCCGTAATTTTTGAAATTTTTAACTCTGAAATATACATCTCCGTTTGCTTCGTATGCAAAACCCTTTGCAATCAAATCTTTTACCATGGAAATCATTTCGCCTAATGTTTTTGTCGCAAACGGTTCAATATCAGGGCGTAAATTATTAAGTTTTTGCATAGAGTTTGTAAACTGCTTATACCAATATTGTGAAACTTCTTCGGGTGTTTTTCCTTCTTTTTCTGCTTTTTTAAGGATTTTGTCGTCAACGTCTGTCACGTTTCTGCAATATGTAACATCATACCCTCTGAATTTTAAATAACGGTATAATATGTCCCATGTTATATAGCATCTTGCGTGTCCTAAGTGTGCATAATCATACACTGTCGGTCCGCAAACATACATTTTTACTTTGCCTTCTTCAATCGGTTTGAATTCTTCAATAGTATTTGTATAAGAGTTAAATAATTTCATTGTATAAATTCCTCATAATTATGTGATTATACTAACACAAAAAAACATGTTAAAATATGTAAACTTGTATAAATTTTTAAAGCAATTATTTTGAGAAAAAAAACTTTGTATACATGTAAGTTACAAACGGGGGGATATTAATTATGCCGATTAGTGCAACAGGTTATGATTTTGAAAATGATTACAAGTACACAGATGTTAGAGTAAAAGACAGAGATTCCGGCAGGAGTTTCGTTGTAAAAATGGTTAATTCTAAAATAAAAACGGCTTCCGGAACTTGGACGGTAAAAGACGGTAAAGTATATGATTCAAAAGGTAAAACTTTAAAAGATAATCAACTGGAATTGGCACGTTACCAAGCTCAATTTGTAGAAGCTGCAGCCGGTGCCGGAGATAATGCAAGTGCACAAAAATTGAACGTATATGACCTTGTAGGTGCAGCTTTTAAAGGAAAACTTGAAGCAAGCCTTCAAAATGGTAAATCAGAATTCCATGTAACTGATGCTGATGCTTTGGAACATGGCGTATTCTATGGAAGTATGAAAAACCAAAAAGGTGAAACAAGAGAAATGACAATTACATTGTTAGATGATAAGCCGTCTAATCCTGTACCTAAAAAAGAGGCTTTTAATTTATTCAAACCAAGTACATGGTTCTAAGCATATCAAATATTTCAAATACCGGTTGTTCAAGTTGTTCGACCGGTATTTTTTCGTCTAATTCTAATGTAATTATTGGAATATTTCGTTCAACTCCGCAATATGTCCCAAAACTCCCCGGTGTCGGATAACCGATACTCGGTTCAACAGGATAATTTATAATCTCTGAGATTTTTTGTGCAATATCTTGTGCAGGCCCGTCATAATTTACAATTTTGTATGGAGCGTGAAGTGTCAATATCAATTTTGGTTTGTACTTTTCAATAATGTCTATAACAAATTTTGTTTCAATTTCGCTTCCTGCAGATTCCCCGCCATAATAAAGACTGCTGTCTTGACATTCAGGATTGCCGTCAGTAGATACATTTACCCCGCCCCAATTTTTTGTCGGGAAATTTCTGTTTAAATCAACACCATTTGCGTTTGTTCTTGTATTATTTTGAAGTCCGTCGGGATTCAGGCAGGGGATAAAAAGAAGTCTACCCTCCCCCTGAGGGAGGGTGGAAATCTTTGATTTCCGGGTGGGGTTTTCTATTTCTTGTTTTATGAAACTTAATACTCCTTCTATATTGGAAATTATATCATTATTCCAAATTCTGATTATTTTAAATCCTAAATCACTTAAATATTTATCTCTTTGCTCATCATAATTCTTATTTTCTATATGCTGACTACCGTCCAACTCTATTATTATTTTTGGGGAACAACAAACAAAATCAACAATGTAATTGCCAATGGGCTGCTGTCTCCTAAATTTTAAGTTCATAAATTTATGTTGTTTTAAATATTTCCATAAAATTTGTTCATGTATAGTTGCATTATTTCTCAATTCTTTAGCATGAGAAATCATATAATTGGCATAATGATGCTTCGCAATATTACCCCTCCCCGAAATCAAAGATTCCGACCCTCCCTCAAGGGGAGGGTATGAGTACACATATTCCAAATACTTATCAATAAGATATTTCCCTTGTGGTTCATCCCCGTGAAAAACTCCGATAATCAATACTTGACTTTCTCCTTCACACCCAATCAATTCAATCTTATTGCCCGATTTCGTTATTACAGATTCTAAAATATTCAAATACCCCTCCCCGAAATCAAAGATTTCGACCCTCCCTCAAGGGGAGAGTATCATTAAATATTAATTAAACAAAGCTTCAATAAAATCCTCTGTATTAAAAGCCTTTAAATCAGTCATCTTTTCTCCGATTCCAACCAATTTTACAGGTAATTTCATTTCTTTTGCAATTGCAAGAATAATTGCTCCTTTAGCACTTCCGTCAAGTTTTGTTAGTGCAACGGAGGTTAAATTTACACAATCTGCAAAAACTTTTGCCTGCTGCAGACCGTTTTGTCCTGTGTTTGCATCAATAACAAGTATGCTTTCACGCAATGAATCAGGTGCATGCTTATCAATTACGGTTTTAATTTTTTTTAATTCTTCCATAAGATTGAACTTATTTTGAAGCCTTCCTGCCGTATCAACCAAAATCACATCATAATTTTCATTCTTCGCTTTTTGAATTGCTTCATACACAATTGAGGCCGGATCGGCTTTATCCCGTCTTACAATATCAGCACCCGCACGTTCTGACCAAATGTTCAATTGTTCTTCTGCTGCCGCTCTAAATGTGTCTCCGGCTGCCACTAAAACTTTTTTACCGTTTTGCCTAAATTGGTATGCCATTTTGGCAATAAGAGTTGTTTTGCCTGCACCGTTTACTCCTGCAATAAAATAGATATTTAATTCGTTATCTTTGTAATTTAATTCTGTTGAACCTGCATTCGAAAGAGTTTTTTTAAATTCTTCTTTAAGATAATTTCTTAATTCTGACGGTTTTGCGTTAGGTTTTGAACGCAAATTATCCACAAGTTCTGCGGCGTACCCGACTCCTAAATCAGCACCGATAAGTGTGTCTTCTATATCATCAAGTGCAAATTCGGAATATTGTTCTTCTGTTTCATCAATATTAGAAAGAACGTTACCAACAAGAGATTGAGCCGTATTAGATACTGCTTGTTTAAAATTTTCAAATTTGTCTTTTATAAATCCAAACATAAGATTATGCTAGCATAAATTCAATTATTTTTCAGCCTGCGATAAAAAAAATATATTTGTCTTTTTAGTGCAGAAAATTTTTCTTTGCGATTTGCTGAATGACTGACAATATCTTTTAAAATATAGAATATATAAACCAGTTCGCCCCAGATTGATTCAGGAATGATTATATCATCAGTTTCGTCAAAATTTTGAATTATATAACGCCTTTTTTCATTATTCATATTATTAAGCTTTGTTTGATTATGTATAATATATAGCGGATATAATAACAGTGATTTATATTTTTGTCAATTAGCCAAAAGGTTAATAAACTGTTGTTATGATAAATATATACGAAGAAATAAGAATAATTCTATTTAGAAAACATTTATCCATGAGAAAACTGGCTCAAAAATTAAGAGAAATTGGGTATAAAATGCCGGTTGACGGAGGTTTATCAGATCAGTTTAATAAAGAACGCGTAAAATTCAAAACTGTTCAAACAATTCTTGATTATTTAGGTTATGAATTAATTATTCGTGAAAAACAAAGGTAAAAATTTTATTTGATACCTTTATCTACTATAATTTTTGCAATTATGCCATTTATAAATGATGCGCTGTCATCAGTTGAGTATTTTTTTGCAAGCTCTAATGCTTCATCAACAACAACTTTCATTGGAGCTTCTTTTATAAATAGGAGTTCGGACAGTGCTATACGTAAAATATCTTTATCCATTTTTACAAGTCTGTCAAAATCCCAGCCTGTTG
The DNA here is from genome assembly GCA_017467605.1 of bacterium. Classification (GTDB taxonomy): domain Bacteria; phylum Cyanobacteriota; class Vampirovibrionia; order Gastranaerophilales; family Gastranaerophilaceae; genus Zag111. The sequence continues at coordinate 5,616 of JAFUSQ010000058.1, forward strand.
AGTTTGCTTTTATTAAAGAATCAATTTCTTCGTGATTTTTTTGATAGTTTTGCGCAATTTTAACGGCATAATTTTGTACATCACTTTGAGATTCAAGAGTTGTAAATTCTGCAATTTCTAATGCCAAAATAGCTTTTTCTGCAATTTCAATCATCTCATCAATTTTTGATTTTACGTCTGCGGTTGTTGGCATTGGAACAGAAATGTTTGCAGCATCAATTGGTCTGTTTAGATTAATTTCGTGTTCTGCTTCATAATCATCAATTCTGTTTTTCATATCAAGAAGCGAGCCAAGAGAAATTTTTAAATCGTCACTGGCACTGCTTGATAGAATTCTTACGGATTTTAATATGATATCGTCCATATTTTCTTTTGTATAGTTAGTGATTTTTTTATCAAATTGTGAAAATAATATAAATGCCAATTCTCTTGCTGCTCTGCGGGCTTGCATATTTTTACCTCTTAACTTTTCTATGTAAATCTAATTTATGAAAATATGCTATCATGAAAAATTTTAGCTATCAAGCTTCTTGAGTTCTTTTCAAAGATGATATTATTAAATTTTTATAAAAATTGAAAATTTTTGAAGGAGAAAATTGTTTTGCGTAAAACATAAATATATCGTATCTGCTTGATTTTTGATGACAGTAATTGATAGGAAGCGGGGAAGTTCCAAATTCTCTGCAAATTGGAGGTCTCATTGGGTATACTCGGCATCTGCCTTGTTCATTAAGGAATGGGCAATAATTATACCTTTCTTGGGCTTCCATACTTAACAAAGCTTTTTGAGCTTCTTCCATATTTTTGACCCCCATTTTTTGTGCCATTTTTTTGTCATAGTAATAAACATGTTTTCCCCCACCGGCATGACCAATCATTATAAGTGGTACAGGACGGGTGTTATATACTATTGAATTGTAACCTTCTCCGGGTGTGTTTTCTCCGATATTTACCGCATTATAAACTTTTCTGTATGCAAAACCTTCAACTTTTTGAGCGTAGCCTTCCGGTAAAGGAGCATCAGCACAACACCTTGCTTTACATCTGGGAATAAAACATCTATTAGGTGTAAATATGTATGATTTTAATTTAGATATAATTTTCATATTTATATTAAAGTCAAACAAAATATATTTTGCCGGTTAAAAAATCCGATTTTAGATTCTGAAATAAATTCAGAATGACAAAATCGGATTTTTATAATCAGATAATGAGATTACTACGTCGCTAATGCTTATAGTAATGACTTTTATCCTTCTTTGTTAATGTCTTTGATGCTCAAAGCAATTCTGTGTTCTTGAGGTGTGAATTTTTTGATTAGAACTTCTACGCTATCGCCAACTTTGAATTTGTTGAACGGATTAACGTTTTCTTCTGCCATTTCAGAAACAGGCAGCAATGCTTCAACTCCAGGGAAAATGTTAATAAATGCGCCAAAACCTGTAACTTTATTAACTGTTCCTGTAATTACCTGACCTTCAGAGAATTGACCTTCAATTTGCTGCCATGGATCTTCGCCCATTCTTTTTAATGACAATGAAATTCTCTTTAATTCGTTGTCGATTTTAATAATTTTAACTTCAATAGTTTCACCTAAAGAAATAACATCAGAAGGGTGTTTAATTCTTTGCCAAGAAATTTCAGAGATTGGAAGTAAACCGTCAATACCATTGATATCAACGAATGCTCCAAAATCTGCTATTCTTACAACTTCACCTTTAACAATTTGATCTTCTTCCAATGTTGATAAAATATTATCAACAACCTGATCTCTCTGTTCAGCTACAGCTTGTCTTTGAGATAGGATAAGTTTATTTTTCTTAGGATCAGCTTCCAAAACTTTAACTTCGATTTTTTGGTCTAATAAACCGTCAAACGGAGTTCCTGTTCTAAGTTGTGAAGAAGGGATAAAACCTTTCAAATCTGCAACGTCAACCAAAACACCGCCTTTTACAACTGAAACAACTTTTGCAAGGATAGTATCACCTTGAAGTTTTGCATCATTAAGTTGAGCCCAAGCTTGAGCAAAGGCAAGTCTTTTCAATGATAATAGCATACCTTCTTCATCATTTTCTTCTTTTAATACGTAGAATTCTTTGATATCACCGATTTCGAGAGGTGAAGCTTCTTCAAGAGCTGAAACTTCTTTGATAGGTAAGAAAGCTTCGGTTTTAGCACCGCGAACGCTGATTAAATAGCCTTCTTGATCTTTTCTGATAACTGTACCTTCTACAATGTCTGCCACTGAGTGACCGTTAGAAAAACTTTCTTCCAATAGTTTTTCAAATTCATCTAATGTTGCTTGTGTCATTTTATTTTTCTCCTTTTTATTGTTATTCTGAACTTGTTTCAGAATCTATTTTTATATTTCTACATGTTTGATATTGTTTTTATTACATTTTCTATGATATTTTGCGGAGTTGATGCTCCTGCCGTAATTGCTATTTTTTGAGATTTTTCTATTAAATCAGTATATTTATCAAGTTCTTGTTCTGATTCAATATGAATTGTTGTTGTAATATCCGTTAAAATTTCTGCCAAATGTGTTGTATTCGCACTTTTTTTTGAACCTGCAACAATAACTAAATCGTTTGTTTTGGCAAGTTCCCGGGCTTCTTTTTGACGCATTGATGTACTTTGGCAAATTGTGTTTGCAATATGTAATTCTTTAGATATCGGGGTTAAATAAGTTATGATTTCGTTTAATGTCGAAATCATTTGTGTAGTTTGAACGACTACTCCAATTCTTTTGTGTTCTTTTAATTCTTGTTCGTATGGTTGTAATTGCTCAATACAATCAGCAACGATTACATTATCGCTATATTTATCTGCATTTGCTTTGATTGCAATAACTTCCGGGTGTTTTGCTTTCCCTACAATCACAAGATAGTAGCCATCTTTAGCTAATTCGATTGCTTTTTGCTGAACCTTTTTAACATCAGGACAGGTTAAATCATAGACTTCAAAGCCGGATTTTTCTATTTGTTCAAAGACTTCAGGACTTTCTCCATGGCTTCTGACAACACAAATACCATTCCCTTTTTGCGGGAGTTCTTTTAATGACTCAATTCCCAACTCGCGTAATTCTTCAATAACTTGAGTATTATGGATAAGTTCGCCCAATACACAAATATTACGTTCAGGATTTTCTTTTTTTAATTTTTTAACGGTTTCTACTGCTCTTTTTACACCGTAACAAAAACCGGCAAATTTCGCTAATGTAATTTCTTTCGGCAATTTAAAATTGTCTTCTTTCTAATAGACTCGGGGGTAAATATAAAATTAAACCCTCTGTAAAATAATTACATCATAAATAATTCTTAAAATCAACTATCATGTCAAGAATGACGCGTCAAGACCCACCCGTTCCCTCATCCGCCCTTCGGGGCACTCAATTGATGTTGTGGGCGAGGGAAAGTTAAAATTTTTTAGTTTACAGAGCCTCCCTAAAAAGGGAGGGAGTGTTGACGGTTCCTCCCTTTTTAGGGAGGTTAGGTGGGGAGCAATCCCGTGAGGGGAAAAGACCGGATTGCTTCGGTCGTTTCTCCCTTACAATGACGAATTTGCAATTTGTTCGACTATGAGATCTTTCGCCCTTTTCGGCACTCGCATTAAACGGGTACGCTAACGCTTTCATCTTCTGCTCGTGCCGGCTCAAGTGACGTAAGTGTCATTCTTGAATAGCGGGGGTTTCAGACCCTGAAACAAGTTCAGGGTGACATCTGCGGTCAGTTTGAATGACAAAATTTTTGGTTCGCTTTGTAAAGTTCAGTGTGGACATTTACAGAACTAAACTTTCCAGCGTTTCCCGCGTTTCCAATTAGCCATACGAGGAGGATTTATTCCTGAACCTGTATCTTCAAATGTATAAAAGTCGTCTTTGTACATATCCTGCATGGTAAATGCAGTAGTCGGAGTTTGGTCGTAATTATTATGTGCAAGATTGTATTCGGTTGTTCCTTTTGTATAAACATTGTCTATTTTTCCGACTTTTTGATTTTCTGTTTCTTGCGGAACTACATTAAAAGCTTGGTCAAATGAGGTATTGCTGACCGCCCCGAAGCTTGTTCCCTGATTTGTTATAACGGTTCCGTCATTGCGTACTTTTCTTGTTTCTCCTTGTGCAAATAGCGGTTGTTCTTGTGATAAAGACATTGAGGCTGCCATTGTTTGAGCTTGGGCAGCATTTTGTTGAGCTGTTTGTTCAATACCATGTGATGTGTTGCGCATTTTTACTATTTTTTCTCTTTCATCACCCGGCAAATAAGGCAAATATGTTTTAAGGGTTGACATACTCATTGAGTATACATTTTTTGAAAGGAATGCAAACAATATTCTATGGTCAACTGAATCAAGAGTATTGATATATCTTTTTTCAAGCATTTCCATAACTGTTGAATCAGGTAACAAATTCAATAATTCGGATTTTAGGGTTGTACTTTTACATTTCAGATATAATTCTTTAACAATATCAATGTCGCCTGCTCTACTGTTAACAAATGAACGTATATTATCTGTTGAACCGTATGAAGCTAAAACTTCTATAAATTTGTCATGAACTTTTGAACCGAGTGCATTGACTAAAATATCATAAACTTCGCCGATTGAACTTGCTTTAGATAATTCCTCCAACACTCTTTCTTTTTCGCTATCGGAATTTGATGATTCTTCAATTGCAGTAGCTGCAGCTTCGACTGCAGCTTGGGTTTTAAGTGCATCTTTTTCTTCACTGCTTAAAGGTCTGTGTTTATCTTCCCATTCTTTAATTGATTTATCAATGTTTTCTTTAACTTGTTCAACATTTTCCAATGCAGCTTGCTTTTTAATTTCGCTTTGGCGAACTTGTTGTGAAGTATCAACTTGAGATGCAGAGTTTGTTGAAGTTGTTAAAGAGGAACTTGCAGTTGCAGTTGTTGTAGCGGTTGAAGCTTTATTTGCTTGAACATTTGCTGAATTTTGAGTTGTTCCTTTAACAGAGCTTGATGCTGCAGTTTGTTGATTATTAACAGCTGCGGACTGTTGCGAATTATTATTAGTGCTATTGCTGCTATTATTTGATGAAGATGTATTAGAAGAATCAGCAGATGGAGTTGTTTGAGAAAGAGTTGCAGATGAAATTTGTCCGGTTTTCATTGCGGACATTATTGCTGCTTTTTGTTCAGGATATCGTTCTGCTGCGGTTGTTACCGTTTTGTTATATTGAGATTGAACACTTTTATCTACATTTTTTGAAGCTGCTGCTAAACCTTCAATTACGGCAGGATTGTCGATTTGTGATAAAGTTTGTGCATATTTAACCTGCATTGCAGGAGTTTTTGCGGTTTCAACTACAGCTTTTGTATATGTAGCTTTTGCCGCATTTGAAACTTCATTTGAACGGTTAAAGTTTTCACTGACTTTTAAAGCATTTGCTTCAGATAAATATTTGTTGTTGCTTTCTGCTGAATATACTGTGTATTTTGCATCAATTTTACTCAATGCAATATCATATTTTGTGTTAAATTCAACGTCGTCTTTGTGAGTTTCTTTTACAAGTTCTGTACCGGTTTTAATAAGTTTTACTCTTTTGCAATCGTGGGCAACCTGGTTTGCAATATCTAATCCTTCAAGATTTTTATCGACATTGGCTTTTGTCATAAAATCGACGATTACGCCATCTTCAATCAAAGCTTGTTTTTCTGCCGGTGACAGTTTGAATATTTTGCAAAGTTCATGTTGAGCTTTCAAATCCCCTGTCATTTCAAGAAGATCTTTAATATCATTGAGCGAGTGAGTTCTACGGTATTCTTCGATAGACTGACCTTTAAGGATTTCCTTTTCGACCATCTTTTTCATATCGCCGCCGTAGGCAACATCTGCTCTGTATTTCAGAGTTTCTGATTCGTCAACACGTACTCTTGTCTCAGCTTTAACTCCAAATTTTTCTTCTGCATCTTTAATTCTTTGTAATTCTCTTTGATAGAAGCTTCTTTCTTGTTTTGTAAGTTTACCGTTTTTTAATCGTTTTTGAATATAATTTCTTACATCTGCATCAGTAACTTCATCTTTATTTAGTTCTTTAATTACATCTCTGCGGATTTGTTCTTGATAACCGGGTTTATGATTAATTTTTCTTTCATATGCTTCAATAATAACCAAACGGTCTTTTGGTTCCATTGCAAAAAATTCTTTCAATGTCAAACCGGAGGCTTTAACGGCACTCATTTTTGTTGCGATTGATTGAAGTTTTAATTCTTTTTCTTTATCTGAAAAATTATTCCAAACTTCTTTTCCGTAAATTTTTTGCCCGAAATCTTCAATAATTTTTTCTCTTATTTCAGCTTGTTTTTCTTTTGAAAATTTAGTTTTATAATCAGGGTCAAGAGATTCTATAGTAGAATCAATTATCGTATTTACTTGTTCTTCCGGAGTTTTTGTTATCCAATCTTTTGAAGTTGTATCAAATTTTATATTTGAAAGAGCTTGTTCACTCAAAGATAACATTGCATCTTTGGTAATTTCTTGCATAGATTTACCGTCTAATAAATCTTTTAGCGGTACCCCTTTCTTTTCGGCAAGGTCAACTGCGACTGCAAAAGTTGTTTTTGCAACCATCTTATCTTCTTTTTCAAGCTTATCCCAGTTTGGAATTATTGCAGTTCCGATTTTGTCGTAAAAATTTTCTCTTGCGGCAGTTTTTTGAACATCATTTAACTTGTCATAATTAGGAATAATTTGACTTAATAAAGCATCACTTTTTAATGCAAGTTTTTCTGCGGGAGTTTTCTTATCCCAATTCGGAGTATTTTGTGCAACATTGGCAATTAATTTATCCAAATTATCGCCATGTTTTTCCAAAATTTGTTTTAAATCACCAAAAGCATCTTGAATATTCCCTGAATGATTAGCGTTAACATAAGCTAAGATTGCTTTTTCCGTTTCTGTTAATTTTTCGGGATCTTTTTGTTTAATTGATGCAATAACATCATCTATCGTAACACCTTCTCCAAGTGCTTGTGCATAAACTTCTGTCATTGCTTCTTCTTCTGTCTGCGGAGCAGAAGGAGTTGCTGCACTGCCTTCTGTTGATGGGGCAGCTGCTTTTGTTTCTGTTTGAATAGTTGTTTTAACAGTATTAAGCGTTGTTTTTAGGACTTCTTCATCAACGTTTGGAAATAATTTTTTTAATCTTTTTAGTTGTTCTTCTTCTGATAATTGCTGAAAGTCTTCGTTTTTAATTGCTTCAGTTAACGGATCTTTCTTTTCTTCCTGTTTTAGAGAAACAGGTTGAGATTTAGGGCTTGTTGCAGAAGCCGCAGAACTCGTTGTCGCTGCCGGTGTAGCGGCAGCAGGGGTTTGCACACTTTCTGTTATTAGTTTATTTTTATCTAAAGCCATATTTTTATCCGTTAAATTACTTTATAACTGTTTAAAAACATGTATTTATGGACTTTTTCAGCATGTTTAAAATCTTTTACAAATTTTTACATAAGTAATTAATAACTTGTTCCGCCTGTCATTTTTTCGTATTTTGTCGGTGCCAGATTCGCAGTTTGGACAACTGTCAATTTGAAATTTTGCGGAGGAGTTAAATCTCTTTCGTTTGAACCTAATGCTGTTAATTCATTTGCAACTTCATCAGGAAGCCTGATTTCTCTAAGACGTTTTTTGAGTGTACCGTTTTGACCGACAACTTCATATACATATGCGCCTATAAATTCCTTATCTTCACCAATGTTATGATAAATTAAATGGTCTAATGCCGGCGGGCTTGTTTGCTCCTGATTATATCTTATGATTTTTGTTTGTTGGTAATCATCAGGAACAAAATAAATTTCTCTAACTTTTTTAGTGCCTTGAGGTTTTGTATAATCTATATAATACATTGTATAATTTTTGCCTTCGGCCCTAAATCTTTTCTTATATTGAACAAATTTTGGATTTACAACTTCTGATATCGGGTTTGACTGTTGAGGAGACATTAAATATCCTGCTTCAGATGCTTCCGGATTATCGACAACTTCAATTCCGTTATAATTTTCTAATGTTGCTGCATTTGCCATCTCATTTACTACAATAGGCGACATTGCCAAAAGCGTTATTAAAGGAACTTTCGCGAGGTTATTAGATTTATGAGGTGTTTCATATTCTCTTTCTTCGTTACGATTAGGTTTGCTTGTAAAATTAATTCTGCTGTTTTGCACACTTGCTGCACTTATAGGTAACACTGCCATATTAGGACTCCTTATATTTTTAAGTTAATTAACCTTCACACTAAACTATAGCTGAATTATAGCAATATTTATCAGCCTTGTAAAGTTTTTTAATATATATCCTTTTAACAAAGGAAATAAAAAATTTTTGCTAGCCAGACGGCTGATTTTTACAAATATTAAAATTTATCTGTGTGAGAAGTTATTCCGGCAGTTGTATTATTATCTATATCAATAATATGTTTAATTATTGTATGTGCCATCAAAAGTAAATACGGATTTATTTCTGTTGTTTGAGACATATTAATATTTGCGGATTGTTTTTGGTAATTTTGTTCTTTAATTCCGTCATTTGTTTCAAATGTTAATACAGAATCCATTGAATAGTGTTTTTGTTCTCCTTCAATGCGCAATTTGAGTTCTGTTTTTGGAAAATTTTCAGAACATTCAATGGTTGTTTGGACAGAATTTGATGATTCCAGATAAATTGTAGTTCTGACTGTTCCGTAATTTATTGTTGAAACAGTTATAACGATTACGCTATCGCTTTCTTCATGGTTTTCACTTTTATTTTGAATTTCCAAATCAAACCCTGTTCCATCCTCTAGCGGGAGCCAGGGTAAATACAACATTAAGAGGAGTTTTAAGGTTTTCTGAGGGTTATTTTCAGAAGCAACGGAAATACTTGCATTAATTAATTTTGCCATTTCTTTTAATTGTGACAAGTCTGTTATTCCTGATTTTGAAGCTTCTGTCATAGTCATAATAATTTTTGTTATGGCTTCTTTGCCATTTTGTTGCAGAAGCATTGAAATTTGATTAAGATTTATCATTCCGCTTGATAGAATTTCGAGATTTCTTAAAGAACCTTGAACTTGGCTTGATAATTGAGCGTTAATCATTTCTTTAGCGGTATTTATATCAAGTCCTTGGAGTTGTGCAAGAATTTGGGCTTGCATTTGAGATAAATTATTTCTTTGAGCAAGCATTTGATTGTTAAACATTTGGTTAAATTGGGTTTGGGTCATTCCTCTTTGAACCATATATACAAATTCATTTGCATTCCTTGGAAAACCCATAACATCTTTAATAAAAGCTGATTGTGCTTGCGGTGGAGCAGGCATTGATTGAGTTTGGGGTGATGGAATTTGTGCAGGGGCAGGTTTTGGAACAGGAGCTTCCGGAGCAGGTTGAGCCGGAGCATTAAATGTTCCTCGCGCAGAAAACGTTGTCTGCTGATGATAATTTTGACCGAAATTACTCAGAAATCTTTTTATATCTATACCTGCCATATGTTTAATTTAAATGATTTTTTCGCAAAAGTCCAGAGTGAGAGGGAGAATATGGGAGTAGGTGTAGAATTAATAGATTCGATTAAGGAAATGGCACGAAGTGCCGAAGGGAAATTTCCCGTTTTCAATTCGTAAATTTACTTTTGTTTGCTATCTACTTATCTGTTTACTATCAAACTCTTGCTTAAAATACCTGGAATATGCTAAGATTAAACCATGTTTACTGGTATAATCGAAGAAATCGGTATCGTAAGGGAATTTTCAAAGCTTTCAAATGGAGCTGTTATTGAAATTGAATGCAATATAGTTCTTGATGGGACGAAAATAGGGGATAGTATTTCCGTAAACGGGGTTTGTGAAACAGTAACAGAAATCACTCCAAATAGCTTCAAAGCAAAGCTTAGCGAAGAAACTCTTAATATAACTGTTTTTGGGGAATTAAAAATCGGAAGTAAGGTTAATCTTGAGCGAGCTTTATTGGTTAATTTGCGTTTTGGCGGACACATTGTATCAGGGCATGTTGATTGTGTCGGAAAACTTATTTCTGTCGAAAAATTAACGGATTTTTATAATCTTGAATTTGAAATCCCGAATTCTCAAGCAAAATATGTTATTTATAAAGGTTCAATTACCGTAAACGGTATAAGTTTGACTATATCAAGTATAAAAGAAAATGTTTTCAAAGCCGCAATAATCCCGCATACTTATGAAAATACAAACTTAAATACAATTAAAATTGGGGATTATGTAAATATTGAAACCGATATTTTAGGGAAATATGTTGAAAAATTATTGTCAGCAAATGATAATAAAAGAGATATAAGTATAGAATTTTTGAAAGAAAACGGATTTGTGTAATGGAAAATAAAGATTTTAGATTTGACACTATAGAAGATGCATTAAAAGATTTTGCTCAAGGTAAACCGATAATTGTTGCAGATGATGAGGATAGAGAAAACGAAGGCGATATAATAATTTCAGCAGAAAAAATTACACCTGAGAAAATTAACTTTTTAGCAACTGAAGCTAAAGGTTTAATTTGCCTGGCCCTTTCTCAAGAAATTGCTAAACAACTGAATTTACCTCAAATGGTTGAACAAAATTCGGAAGGAATGAAAACAGCATTTACGGTAAGTATTGATGCTTCTGAAAAATACGGTGTAACTACGGGTATTTCAGCTTTTGACAGAGCAAAAACAGTTGAAGTTGCTATTGCCAGAGATGCTCAACCGTCAGATTTACGCAGACCGGGACATTTATTCCCATGTGTTGCCCGTTCTGGCGGAGTTTTGGAAAGAACAGGACATACTGAAGCCGTAGTTGATTTAGCTAAACTTTGCTCTCAAAGGCCTGCAGGGGTTATGTGTGAGGTTATTGCACCTGACGGTCATATGGCAAGACGAGATTATTTAAGAGAATTTGCAGATAAACATGGCATGAAATTTATTACTGTATCTGAATTGATTGCATACAGGTTAAAATCAGAAAAACTTATCACCAGAGAAGCTGAAACATTTCTTCCGACACCATACGGAGATTTCAAACTTTACGCGTACAAAAACCAAATCAATGGAACAGAACATGTCGCACTTGTCAAAGATGACGGTTCAGATAAAATTCCGGCAGTAAGAGTTCATAGTATGTGTTTAACCGGTGATGTTTTCCATAGTTTGAAATGTGACTGTAATTCTCAGCTCCACAATGCCTTAAAATACATTAACGAATACGGTAAAGGCGCAGTTGTCTATTTAACAGACCATGAAGGCAGAGGTATAGGGCTTTGTAATAAAATAAAAGCGTACAAATTGCAGGAAGAAGGACAAGATACTATTCAAGCAAATCTTACTTTAGGCTTTAAATCAGATTTGAGAGATTACGGAACAGGGGCTCAAATTCTTGTTGATTTAGGTTACACAGAATTTAATTTAATAACAAATAACCCTAAAAAAATTATTGGGCTTCAAGGGTACGGCTTGACAGTAAAAGATCTAATAAAAGTATCATCTGAAGTCACTGAGTACAATCAAAGGTATTTGGATACAAAAAAAGAAAAAATGCACCATTACTTATAAGGAGTTAAGCTAAATGTATAATACAAAACTATTATCAGCAGAAGATTATGAAATTTTTGAAAATCTGTACGAGGATTTTCGCTCCAAAGCTTCAAGCGAATATAATTTTGAACTTGAACCTTTGGATTATGAAGGTTTTTTGGAAGCGATAGACAAAGATTTAATCAAATGTATTGTACTTTATGAGACTGAAACTCCTGTTGCATTTTTAGTTTATACAACAGCAATTTCAGAAGCTATTGAATTAAATATTATTCATAGCGATACTAAAATTGATTTTAATCAAAGAGCAAAAGAACTTTTAGAAAAATTTCTTGATGTAACAACAACCCTTCGTCATGAAAAAATTGTTTGTTATCCAATGCTTGGAGAACAAAAGTCATTAATAAGTGTTATTGCCAAGTTAGGATTTAAGTTTATTGGTATAGAAGTTTTAAGATTTAAATTTAGTACAAATGCCTCAAAAGAAATTTTTGACAGAGCAAGAATAGTAAAATTGCCCGAAGATTATCAGGTTGTGTCTTGGCAGGATTTATATTTTGAAGATGCTGTTGAAGTTATTCATGAAGCTTTTAAAGAAAGTTCGGACGCTCTATTTGATCCAAGATTTACAACGATAGAAGGTACAAGAGATATTATTTCCAAAATAGTGAAAGATGTATATGCAGAATTTATGCCAAATTCTTCAAGCGTATTACTATATAAAGGAAAAGCCGTAGGGTTTGCTTTCATGAATTTAACAGGCGGTTCAATTGTTAATATTCCGTTAGTCGGAATTACGGCAGAACATCAAGGTAAAGGGCTTTCAACAATTATGCTAAAACATTCAATGGATTATGTTCTGAATGCAGTAAATACATACGGTACACCAATTACTGAAATAAATACGACAACAGAAACAAATAATCTTCAAGCACTAAGATTATATAAGAATTTAGGATTCTTAGAAGATTACAGTTACCCGCAATCTTATATGCCTATTCAAGGTTAGCTGAGAAGTAAGTTGTAGGAAGGGGGTTATCCCACATTGCAAATATATCTCTTTTATAGAGAGAAAAATAAGAGATGGTTTTATTTGTCAGACCTATTCTGCATATCTGTTCCAAATTTTACTTTGCAATAAAGGCATCTTCAAGCAATTTTATTTCAAATTGGCTGCCTGAAGGAATTGATAAATTCCCGCCTTTATTTGTTAAACCTGTTAACGGAGATAATACCGTTGCCCCGGCATAACCTGCAACCCCGACAACCATTGGAATTGGAGAAATGACTACAAGTATTGGATTGTTTGAAAGTTTGTTTGTTGCTATCTTAGCTTTTTTATAGAAATTCTCGCCCTTATTAACCTGTTTTTCAATTCCTTTTAAATATTGACGTTTACCTTTTATATTATTCAAGAATATTTTTTTGTAATTAGCTTTTGTAATTTTTCCATTAACGGCATAAGTTTTACCGTTATATGTCAAACTTGTTATTTTTATTACAACTAATCCGCCGTTACCTGTGACTTGCGCCCTATGTGAATTAGTAATAATTCCGTTTAATTTTGAACCTGTTGGAACAGTTATATATTTTTTATAAACAGGAGTTGTAGTTGTAAAAGAAATATTTGTGCCTTCCCTCAAGCTATCAGAAATTGTCTGGTTAGATTTAACTTGAAATTTTGTCCATTTTGGGAGTTTTATTGCATCTTTTGGGTCAATTTTTGTTATCTGAGGAACTGTTGTTGAATATATCGGTTGAGTTTTTGGAACAGATGTTTGAGCTTGGTTTTGAGAATTGTCAACTTTGGGCAAGTTTGGCAAAACATCATAATTTAGTTTTGAAGAATTATATTTCTTTTTAATTTCTTCATCAACCGATAAATCTAATTCCAGTGCAAATGACGGAATAAGACTAAAAAATACAACAAGAAAAAATACAACAAATTTTTTCATAACTATTCTTCTGTTACGGTTTTGTCGGGAGTAATAAATTTACCTTTTTTAAATAGCATTATACCAAAAATGCCTATTGATAAGGCTACCCCAAACCATTTAATAATCGGAATAAATCCCATTGAAAATGACGCAATATAGAAAACTATTGCATAGAACAAAGATCTTTTTTTATTACCTGTCAAATCATATATTCTTTTAGAATAAGCAACAACCATTATATATGTTGATAATAATAAGCAAAGTCCGTAGATAGCAATAGCAGCAATCTGGGTATATCTGTTCAATTCAAATATTGCGATTATAAGTTGAATAGCAACAGAACATATTATGTTATAGGCTGCAACTATTGCAAATGTAATTAAAAAGCCTTTACGTCCTATCGGACCGTCGTATTTAAATATATTTTTGCCTTCCTGAATTTCTATTTCCTGTTCCATATTTATAACTCCTTATTGTAAAAGTTCATTGATAGCTTTAGCGGCTTTTTTGCCTGCTCCCATAGCGTTAATTGCATTTGATTCCCCGACAGGAGCAACATCTCCGCCTGCAAATATAAAAGGAAGATTTGTTGAACGGGTTTCGTTATCAACTTGAATATAACCTTTAGCATCAGTAATAATTTCTAGGTCTTCTGCTTGAGCAGATCTTTGTATAATTGGATTTGGTCCTGTTCCAAGAGCGACAATAACAGTATCAACATCTTCTATTACATATTCTCCTGTTCCGACAGGTCTTCTTCTGCCTGAGGAATCAGGTTCTCCAAGCTCCATAATTTCAAATTTCATGCCGTCTGCATAACCGTCTTTGTCTAAAATTTCTACAGGGGCGTGTAAAAATTTGAATTGAACACCTTCTTCTTTGGCGTGGCGAATTTCTTCAAGACGTGCAGGAAGTTCTTTTTCAGTTCTTCTGTATAAAATAGAAACTTCTTCAAACCCAACTCTGACAGCGGTTCTTGCTGCGTCCATTGCAACATTCCCGCCTCCTATTACGGCAACTTTTTTACCTATTTTAAGAGGGGTTGCACAATCTTGACGGCCTGCCCCCATTAAGTTAACTCTTGTTAAAAATTCGTTTGCAGAGAAAACTCCGTTAAGATTTTCTCCTTTGATATTCATCATTTTTGGTAAACCTGCTCCAGAGCAAATAAATATTGCATCAAATCCGTCATTTTTTAATTGTTTTAGGGTTATTGATTTTCCTACAATAACATTTGTATGGAATTTTACCCCCATTTCTTTAAGGTTTGTAATTTCGCGGTCTAAGATTGTTCTTGGAAGCCTAAATGGAGGTATTCCATAGCGTAAAACTCCGCCAAGTTTGTGAAGTGCTTCAAATACAACAACTTCGTGACCGGCTTTTCTTAAATCGGCGGCAGCAGTAATTCCGGCGCAACCTGAGCCGACAATTGCAACCTTTTTCCCTGAAAGTTTAATTTCGGGGGTATCTGCTTTTGTATTGTCCCCCACATATCTTTCTAAAGCTCCGATTGCAACGGATTTCCCTTTTATACCTAAAATGCAGTTGCCTTCGCATTGTCTTTCTTGAGGACAAACTCTGCCGCAAACTGAGGGTAACATACTTGTTTGTCTTATGATACGTCCGGCTTCATCAAGATTATCTTTTTTTAATTCTTCTATAAAGTCCGGAATTTGAATATTGACCGGACACCCTTGAACGCATCTTGGATTTTTACAATGTAAACAACGTGATGCTTCCAGTTTTACTTGTTCTGGGGTTAAATTACTTTCTACAGGTTCAAAATTTGATCTTCTTGCTATTTTATCCTGTTCTTTTACTTGTTGTCTTTCTGGTGCCATTTTACTATCCCATACCTCTCGGCAATATTTTAATTAAAAAATTTCAATGTTGCAAGCTTTTATTATAAAAATGCAGATGAAATCAGATACATAATTTTTAATTTTTCCTCATTATTTTTTATAAATTCCAGATTTTTAATAATAGATTCAAAATATTCCTGCTTGGTCGAAAGTTCTTCAAATGTAAATAATTCATTAATTTTTACATTCAAGGCAATTGAAATTTTCTCAATTGTCTCAGGCTGCGGATAATTACGACCTGTCTCAATTTTACTAAGACTTGTAATATCCATATTTATTATTTCGGCAAGTTTTTCCTGTGTAATATTTTTTGCTTTTCTTAAAGTTTTAATTCTGTTTCCAAGTCTTTTTTTCAAGTTATCCATAATTAGCCTCTATGCAATAATAAGAGGATTGTTGTTTTTAAATAATAGACTAACGAGCATATTTTATATTGACAAAAATGATTATTAATCATATTCTATTGCCAAACAATCAAAATTTAGGAGTAAATAATGACTAATAAAACAAGTATTAACAAAGAGATAAATGGGGGTAAATGCAGGGGTAAATGTAATTCCCTCGCTCAACGTGAAAGCGGACAAACAGTTAACTTATCTGCCCCAATGGGGGAAGTGGCACGAAGTACCGAAGGGGAAATATCCCGTAGGGATAAAAAGTTTGAATTTTGTCATTCAGAGATGCAAATTTCCGAGATTCAACGCTTCGCTTTGAATGACACGGAAATTTGCACCGTGGAATCTCCTATTGCTCAATCAATGAAACGCTTAAAATGCCATAAAAAAGCAGCCTTCTCTCATCACAATGACAGTAACGTCATTGCGAGCACGAACGACGGCGGATTTGCGGACGGACGGAGCAAAGCGAGTCC
>JAFUSQ010000059.1 GCA_017467605.1 bacterium
CTTTTAAAAATAATTGGGAATAACATGTTTTACACTCTAAAACCAATAAATTATGGGCGAAAAAGGTTCAAAAACCCTAATCAACTACAATTTCAGTGGGTCTTTACTTGATTATTTTTACGGGACAGTAGTGCGCAGGGCGAGGGGAAAAGAAGGTCGCCTTCACCCTCGCCGAAACTCCTCACCGGAACGCCCGACGAGCAGAAGGTGAAAGCGTGAGCGATACCTGTTTAATGCGAGTCGGGCAAGAGAGTGGGTATTTTGCTGCAAACTTTGGCAAAACTCCACGACTACTGCGCTCTGCGGGGTTTACGTTGGCAGAAGTCTTGATAACAATCGGCATAATCGGTGTAGTCAGTGCGATGACTATTCCGAATTTGATAACAAATTACAAAGCAAAACAATTACATTCACAGTTTTTGAAGTCTTATTCGCTTATTCAACAAGCATTTAAGCAAATGGAGGCTGATGATGTTTCGCTTAATCCATCTGATTATATTCCGCCTGCTCATGAACAATTTTATTTAACTTTCATGAAATATTTTAACGGGGCAACAACTTGTGGAACAAGTGCAGCGGGTAAAAATACTCCATGTTATGATGCATCAGCCGTTAGTGTTTCTAAATTTTATAAATTATTTAACGGAAATACACTTTCTTATTATCCAAGAAACTTTTTAGATGACGGACAATTTGTTTTGCCTGACGGAACTAATATTATGCTTGAAAATATGCGTGATACAAACAGATTGTATGTATCTGTTGATTTAAACGGATACGGAAACCCACCCAATCGCTGGGGGTATGATTTATTTACTTTCGAATTTTTAGACGGAGAATTGCGTGCTATGGGAGATAAAGGAACTTCTTATACCAATTTAAATATATATTGTAACAAGAATTCAACAAATAGTCTTAACGGCATAGCTTGCGCACATCTGGCAAAAACGAATAGCGATTATTTTAAAGATATTGTAAAAAATTTTAGATAGGATTTATAAACGGACTTTTTTCATTTGCGTAAATAATTTCAATTCCTTCTCCTATAATTTTTTCAAAAACAGGTAGAATAAGAATTTCTGATTCAAAGTGGCCTATATCAAAAACAAGAATTTCGCTATCAAGTGCAGTATGAAATTTTAAATCTCCGGTAACAAAGCAACCGGCACTATTTTCTTGAGCTTGTTTAATAAATTCTGAACCCGAACCTGCACAAAAACCGATTTTTTTAATAAATTTTGTGTCATTATTATTCACATAGCGCAAATTTGGTGAAATTTTGCTTAAAATTTTTGCTATTTCATCAACTTCCACAAGGTTTTCAAATTCAATATACCTGACAAAATCCATTTTATCCTGAACTTGTTTAAAAATTTCTAATTTCATTTCACTCTCAAACAAGTTAATAAAATTGTCTATTAAAGTATCGGTTGTCCCTCCCTGTGCCAAATCCATATTGGTGTGGGCACTGTATATATCTATTTGAGGTAAAAAAGATTCTGAAACAAGTTCAGAATGACAATTAATTTCAAACATGGGGTGGTGAGAAATTATCATGTCACAATTTTGTTCTTTTGCTTGTCTTATTACGTTTTCCGTTGGAGTTAGGCAAAGCATTACTTTGTTAATATCTGTCTTTGCCGTTTCAACCATAAACCCAACGCAATCCCACGCCTCCGCATTTTCCGGCGGTGCAAATTTTTCTATTTTCTTTATAATTTCATATTTATTCATAAGTTTATAATGCAGCCTGGCATTGCTATGCAGACAAGTAAAAAATATTATAAATCGACCTTTGAAACATCAATTAAGTCTAAAAAATCCATTCCCAGAGCCTCTGCAATAAATTCAACAGAATCAATAGTCGGTGATACCACCCCTGTTTCGATTTTGCTCAACCCTGCCCTGCTCAATCCCGCGGATAGAGCTAATTCTTCTTGAGAAATATTGCGTTTCATTCTTTCAAATCGTATTTTATTGCAGATTTTGGTACTTATTAGCCCTTTTCTTTTACTTTTCATGCTAACTACAGTATACGCTTGACAAACTATAATCAACGTACTATTATTTACATATGATTACTATAGTTTACAGCAAGGAGAAAAACTATGATAGAATGCGAAAAAATAGAAAACACAATTAAGGCTTATATTGATAATATCCACGAAACTATCGGAGGAATGATTATTGAAATCAACGAACTCAATGCGGAATTAATGTTTGTGACTTACCTGATGACTCAACTTAAGATTCAACAGGAGAAATAATTTCCAGAATTTTTCTTGCAATTACCGGTTTTGGAGCTTTTTCAAGTTTAGTTATCCCGCCTTTTTTATCTAAAATAATAACTTCATTGTCATTTACCCCAAAACCGATATCTTTTCTTGAAATGTCATTGGCAATCAGGTAATCACAGCCTTTTTTAGTGATTTTTGCTTTAGCATTTTCAAGAAGGTTTTCGCTTTCGGCACAAAAACCTATGATTAGCGGAACGTCATTGCGAGCCGATTTACCGGCGCGGCAATCCTGTCTTTTTTTGCACAACTCGGCTAAAATATCGGGATTTTTAACAAGTTCAAGGGTGATTGTATCACTATCCCCCTTTTTCATTTTTTGTTCGGAATAATTTTTGACTCTGTAATCGGCAACGGCTGCGGTCATTATAATAATATCTGATGTTTCATATTCTTCAAATACAGCGTTTTGCATATCAAGTGCAGATTTAACCTTTATAATTTCAAACGGAGCTTCAACATCTTTTGTTGTAATTAATGTAACATCTGCCCCCATTTGTTTTGCGGATTTTGCAAGAGCTAATCCCATTTTCCCTGATGAATAATTAGAAATATAGCGAACCGGATCAATTTCCTCAATAGTACCGCCTGAAGTAATTACAACCTTTTTCCCTTTTAATTTTTCACTATAATTCAGAGCTTCTTTAGTTGAATTGTAAATTTTATCAATAGAACATAAACGACCTTTACCTAAATAGCCGCATGCCAAAAATCCGCTTTCAGGGGGCAAAATTTCAACCCCGCGTTTTTCTAAAATTTTCAAATTTTCTTGTACTGACGGATTATTCCACATATTAACATTCATTGCAGGAGCCAGAATGATTTTTTTTGAAAAAGCACAAGCAACAGATGTCAAAAGGTTATCAGCAATACCTTGAGCCATTTTGCCTATAGTATTAGCAGTTGCGGGTGCAATAATCATGATATCTGCTTCATCTGCAAGTGAAATATGTTCGGGTTTCCATTTTTTAGGGGTAAATTCATCAATATATACCTCATTTTGGCTTAAGTTTTGCAAAGTTAATTTTGTAACAAAATTCAGAGCGTTTGGAGTTGCAGCAATTTTTACGTTAGCTTCTGATTTTTTGAACATTCTAATAAGCTCGCAGATTTTATATGCTGCAATTCCGCCTGTTATACCTATTAAAATATGTTTACCTTGTATTGTCATGATTATAATAAACCCCTCTCTCTAACTCTCTCCCTAGGAGAGAGGATTACGATAAAACTTATTTTTTCACTATTCCTTCAATTTCTTTTACTGCTCTGTCAACGCTATCATTTATTACTATAAAATCATATTTCTTTGAGCGTTCCAGTTCTGTTCTTGCTTGAGCAAGACGTTTTTGTATTGTTGCTTCGTCTTCTGTATGACGCCCTCGCAAGCGATTTTCAAGCTCAATAAGCCCGCCGGAGATATCATTATTTTCAATATTTACCCCGGGAGGAGCTATAAATATTAACACTGCTTCAGGCATTTTGGCTTTAACCTGTAACGCTCCTTGTGTATCTATTTCAAGAATTATATTATATCCTTCATCAAATTTCTGTTTTATATATTTTTCCTTCGTTCCGTAATAATTGCCGGCAAATTGTGCATATTCCAAGAATTTTCCTTCTTTAATGTTTTGTTCAAATTGCTCATGCGTTAAGAAAAAATAATTTACTCCGTCTATTTCTCCTTCTCGAGGTTTTCTTGTAGTACAGGATACCGAAAGCATAAAATTATCCGAATTTCTTTTCATAAATTCTTTTAATACAGTGCCTTTTCCGACTCCTGAACAACCTGATATTACATATAATTTTTTATTCATGAAAAAATTATAACTCAAATAATTAATTTTTCCTTAACTTTCTCAAAATTTATTTAAAATCGTTATATAAATATAAAGTAGATATGTAAAGAAGGAGAAAAATTATGATTAAACCATTAGGAGAAAGAATTGTTATTAAAGTTATAGAAGAAACAGAACAAACCTCCGGCGGAATATTCATTCCTGACAGTGCAAAAGAAAAACCTCAAAGAGGTGAAGTTGTGGCTGTTGGCTTGGGAAAACTGAACGATAAAGGCGAAAGAGAACCAATGGACGTTAAAGTTGGTGATACAATCCTTTATGCAAAATATTCAGGCACAGATGTTAAAGTTGACGGCGTTGAATACAAAATTTTATCAATTAAAGATGCTTTGGCAGTAATTGAATAAGAGTAGTATAAGTTTGATAAGTAAGATAAGTAGGATAAGTTCTTTACGGGAATTTAATATTTTAAATACTTTGCAAATAATAGAATACAAAATAACCTATACGAACTTATCAAACCTTTAGTAAAAAGGAGAAATATAAAAATGGCAAAAAGAATTATTTTTGATGAAGAAGCCAGAAAGGCTTTATTAAAAGGTATTGATGCAGTAGCAGATGCCGTTAAAGTTACATTAGGACCAAAAGGCAGAAACGTAATATTAACAAAGAAATTCGGCGCACCTCAAATTGTTAATGACGGTGTTACTATTGCAAAAGAAATTGAATTAAAAGATGCATTAGAAAATTCAGGCGCGCAATTATTGAAAGAAGTATCATCTAAGACAAATGATGTTGCAGGTGACGGAACTACAACCGCATCTGTTTTAGCTCAGGCAATTGTTCGCGAAGGTTTGAAAAACCTAACTGCCGGTGCTAACCCAATGTCTATGAAACGCGGTATTGATAAAGCTGTTGATTCGGCAGTTCAAAAAATTAAAGCAATGGCTCGTCCTGTTAATACAAAAGAAGAAATCGCACAAGTTGCAGCAATTTCTGCAGGAAACAACAAAGAAATCGGTGAACTTATCGCTGAAGCTATGGAAAAAGTCGGACACGACGGTGTTATTACAGTTGAAGAATCAAAATCTTTCGGAACAAATTTGAAAGTTGTTGAAGGTATGCAGTTTGATAAAGGTTACATTTCACCATATTTTGTTACTGATCCTGAAAGAATGGAAGCAGTTTTGGAAGATGCTTATGTGTTCTGCTGCAACAAGAAAATTAACTTGATTGCAGATCTTGTACCGTTATTGGAACAAGTTGCAAGAGAAGGTAAATCTTTATTGTTAATTGCAGAAGATATTGAAGGTGAAGCTTTGGCAACACTTGTTGTTAATACAATGAGAAAAGTAATCAGAGCAGTTGCCGTAAAAGCTCCGGGATTTGGCGACAGAAGAAAAGCTATGCTTGAAGATATCGCTATTTTAACCGGTGGTGAAATGTTTACCGAAGAACTTGGTATTAAGCTTGAAAACGCTAAAATCGATATGCTTGGTAAAGCAAAACGTGTAACAGTTACTAAAGACGAAACAACTATCGTTGTCGGAGATGAAACAAAAGCTGCCGTATCTGAACGTGTAAGACTTATCAAAAAACAAATTGAAGCTTCAGATTCAGAATACGATAAAGAAAAATTAAATGAACGTATTGCAAAACTATCAGGCGGAGTTGCTCTTATCGAAGTAGGTGCAGCATCAGAAGTAGAACTTAAAGAAAGAAAATTGAGAATAGAAGATGCATTAAATGCTACTCGTGCAGCTAATGAAGAAGGAATTGTTCCGGGCGGCGGTGTTGCTTTGTTAAGAGTTCAACAAGAATTAAATAAATCATTAGAAACAATCGATTTTGAATCAGATGATGAAAAAGTCGGATACAAAATCTTAACCGCAGCACTTGATGTTCCTTTAAGAGCAATTGCTCGTAATGCAGGTGCTAAGGCTGATGTTGTTGTTGATTGTGTCTTGGAAAAAGACGGTGCTTACGGTTATGATGCTTTAAACAGCAAATATGTAGATATGTTCCAAGCAGGAATTGTTGACCCTGCAAAGGTTACCCGTTCAGCATTGTTAAATGCCGCATCTGTTGGTTCAATGCTATTAACCACAGAAGCTGCAGTTGTTGAATTACCGGAAGAAAAATCTTCAACTCCGGATATGTCACAAATGGCAGGCATGGGTGGTATGGGCGGAATGATGTAATTCATACGTTTACAATTTCAGAATAAAAGAGGTGCAAATTATAAACTTGCACCTCTTTTTTATGCTTTGCCAAAAAGTCCTCTAAAAAAATTACCTATGGGTTTTGCAAAACCCAATAACAAAGCAGAACCTAAGCCAATGCCTAAACCCCAGTTGCTTGCAGAATCATTTCCGCAGCTATACAAAGGCGGTCCGTACATGCCCGGTGGTCCGAGTCCGAAATTATTCATTCCGAAGCCTCCCATCTGCCAACCCGCATTCATATTTAGCCCATATCCTCCGCCAAACCAAGGTTTCGGCGGGGGCATATCATATCCCGGCGGAATATTTGGAAGATAACTGTCATAATGACTCAATCCGTAACCTATTGAAGCATTCATACGTGCATTAGCTTCATAGCGGTTTACAATATTCGCTCGTCCCGTATGTACAGACGGTTGATGTATTGTACCGTAATTGTTAACATTTACCATAAGCAAATTCTCTCTTTTATATATAAAGAGTTTCAAAATAAGCTAATTTCAAAAAATAGGATTTTGTTTACAATTATTTACTGATTAATTACTCTTTAAATTTTCAATTTCAGCTTTTAATTTAGTTATTTCACATTTTATAGGGTCTGGAATTCTATTGTGCATAAGATTTCCGTTATCATCAATTACTGCCCTATGAACAACCCTACCCGGAACTCCAACAACCGTTGAATTTTCAGGGACATCTTCAACTACAACAGAACCTGCACCAATTCTCACATTATCCCCTATTTTAATGTTTCCCAGAACTTTTGCTCCGGCCCCGACAATAACTTTATTTCCTATTGTAGGGTGTCGTTTCCCGGATTCTTTACCGGTACCTCCAAAAGTTACCTGCTGGTAAATTAATACATCATCACCGATTACAGTTGTTTCGCCTATGACAACCCCTTCACCATGATCGATAAAAAATCTCCTGCCGATTTGTGCGCCGGGGTGAATTTCTATCCCTGTGATAATCCTTGTAAAATAAGAAATTAAACGGGGTATTAAAGGGATATTCCACTTATATAGTCTGTGCGCAAGCCTGTATGTAATAAGCGCATGCAATCCCGGATAACAAAGTATAACCTCTAACAAATTTTTAGCTGCAGGATCATTATCGTATATAACTTTAATGTCTTCTTTTATCTTTATTATTCCACGTTTTATTGCACTAAACATATCTTAATTATAACAAAAATTACAATTAGAACAAGTGCGAAACCTCGACGATTTCGCACTTTCATTTTAACTATTTAATTTTATAAATTTGCTTTAAGACTTTTTAATTCAATTCTCAAATCATAAATTTTCTCATTGTAATAATCAAGCCAGGTTTCCCCTGTTTTTTCGTCTTTAATTTCATCTTCGCAGACTGCTCGAATACGTTTTTTGTCATATTCTTCTAATTTTAAATTTATTTCATCAATCCTTGAATTAATTATTTGTTGTTGTTTTAAATCCTCATAATTTGGATTTTCAACTATTTTACTGTCAATATAAGCATATTTTAGAGGTTCAGAAATATAAGTTTGATAAATTTCATCAGAAACTTCAATGTTTAAAACGCCATTTGTTAATTCCTGAACTTCTCCGGCACCATTGATTTCACCATTTTCAATAAATAAATATTTTGTCATTTTTACCTAACCTTTCTATATGCTCTTAATTTAATAACAACAGTCATTTCACCCTTTTGAGAATCAGGGCTGTGTACATATAATTTGCGATCTGTACCAATAACAATATTTACAGGATTAGCATCTCCTACTTCAGCTCCCGAAAATCTTCCAATTGGCAAATACCCGCATAGAGAAGTTTTTATTTGAATATTGGCATAGTTGCCTGATTTAGCAATAGCATTAACTCCTGCAAAAAATATTAGTTCATATACGTTATTATCGTTAGGTAAACTTGAAGATAATGAATAAGTCTTTGTCGCACCGGCAGTAATGCTTGCATTATCAACAACGGATACATCTTTTGTAACCCAAGTACCATCAATATCATCTGCATTAGCCTTCTCATCAAATAAGGCTTGTCCTGATTCAGAAAAATTTGTCAGGTCACAATCCAATTTTTCTTCAAGATTAGAATTGATTTGTTGTACCATTTCATCATATTTTGAATCGACATTAGATATTTTATCCAAAACATCAACAAAATTAGCATTAACTTCATCAGCTTTAGCTTTTGTTCCGGGAACAAAAGAATACGGAACATTGTATGTCATATCTTATCCTTTCTGACATACCTGTTACATTAATTAAATTAGGGTAAAGCTCAAACCAACACTTGAATTATAGCATATTTATAATGAATTCGTCAAGCAAAAAGTGCACATTATTTGAATAATGTGCACTTAATTATATGATATATAGGTTTTCTTTAAGATGCAGCCTTATTGAACCATTTATTATACAGACCAACAGCAGGTTCATATGTGTATTTACCGATAAATTCACCGGCTTTTGCCAGATAGTGACCCATCTTCTTGAAGTCATAGAATTTTAAATCTTTCAATTCAGCTTCAGGAAGTACCTTTAATACATTAGTTTTGTGCAATGCAACCAAACCTGCAGCTACTGCTACAGCTGTTAATGCACCAATTAATATATTTCTTCCTGTATGTGATTTCTTTTCTTTTGCCGGAGCTTCCGCAGCAGGAGCTGCTTCCGGTTGTTTAGCATAAGCACCTTGACGTGCTAAAATATCAGCCGAACTTTTTTCACCTTCACCAAAATATGGGCGTACATTTGAGACACCTGCCATTGAGACTGGACTTAACATAAGAAAACCTCCTTACACACTTTTTTCTATCACAAAATATACAAAACTCCTGATACATTTATTTTGACTTATAAATAATAATTTAAGAAATTTTGTTACAAAAATTTACATGATTTTTGGAATAATTTAAATTCTCGTGTCATCTATATAAATGTAGAGGGAGGAAATAAAATGGCTAGGAGACAAGAAACATTAATATATATTGAAAAAGAAAACATTACGGAAGCTGAATTTATGTCAAGGAGTTTTGTCAGCCCCGAGATTAAAAATAAAGCATATATAAATGCACTCGGTGCAGAGTTAGTTATGAAATATCTTGCTTCAGAAGGAGTTAGTGTATCAAATGTTCATAACATTCACTCCATTTCAAAAATCCTTGAAAAAATTGATATATCTGATATTCTTCTTGAGAATATTCACATTGATGTTAGAGTCATTTTTGATGAAAATCAAATTTTTATTCCGAAAAGCCATTTTGATTTAGAAATTGCCCCTGATATTTATGTAATTTTGAAATTAGATGAAAACTTTAAACATGTTGAATGTTTAGGTTATGTAGAAGCATTCAAAGTAAAAAAAGAAGCTTCAAATGACGATTATTATTTTGTAAACAAAAATAAACTCTCATCAGCCGAATCACTTGCAGGGTTTGTCAGAAGATATCCCGGCAAATCCAAAAGAGAGCTTTCAGAAGAAGATATTCTAAGAGGCAGAGAACTTTCAGTTTCTTTAGCTGATCATAATATCTCCGCAGATGAACAAAAAGAACTTCTTGAACTTCTTCTTTTGAGTGACAGTTTAAGAGAAAGCGTTTTAGAATTTGACAACTTTGAGACATTAGCGTACAGTGCAGCACCTAATTCAACCCCTAAAGATATTGAACCTGCTGAAATTATGCCGGTTGAAGAAATATTAGAACCGGTCAATGAAGAAAATTTAATTTCAGAAGAAAATATTATCGAAAATGGAGATGAAGTATTATCAGAAGAAAATTTAGTTGAGCCGGAAGAAGTTCTTGATTTACCGGATATTGAGCCTATAGCAGAAGAAATCAATGAAGAAGTTGTTGAAGAAAATCTGACAGAAGATGTAATTTCAGAACAAGAAGAAGATACTTTAGAAGAATTACAAA
Source organism: bacterium (assembly GCA_017467605.1). GTDB lineage: Bacteria > Cyanobacteriota > Vampirovibrionia > Gastranaerophilales > Gastranaerophilaceae > Zag111. Next base: position 10,228 of record JAFUSQ010000059.1, read on the forward strand.
TAGAAGAAGTACAAATTGATAATGAATTAACAACAGAAGAAAATATTTTACCGGAAGAATCTATAAATCTTGATGATATAGCACCTGACACTCAGAATCTTGAAGCTGAAACTATTGACGATATTGAAGATGCAATAGATATAACAACAATGAACAAAGAATTATCAGTTGATGAAACTCCCGCTATTGATACAGAAATGGTTGATTTGGGAGATGACATGCTTGGCGGAGATATTGAAGATGTATCTCTACCTTTAGAAGATAATATTGAATCATTACAAGAAGAAATAACAGATAACAATGACTCAGACACTACATCAGTTATTCCCGAAAATATTACGTTGGATACAGAACCTAAAGAAGAAGTACTGCCATCATTTGATATGAATTTATCTGTAGATTCTATACTTGATCAAACAATTTCGGCTATTGATGATGAGCCTAAAGAAGAAAATCCGCTAAAAGACGGCCTGGCAAAAACTGTTTCTGATGCAGTCCATTCCGCACTGGAAAAAACAGAAACAGGAATTGCAGCAGCCGGAACTATAGCAGCAGCCGGAGCAGCTGCAATGTCAGCAGCAGAAGCAGCCGCAATGATTGATGCAGGAGCTGCCGTATCCGAAGGAGCTATGAAATTAGCTTCTGTTGCCGGTGAAGCTATAAATGACATAATCAATGAAAATATTGATCTGCAAAACAAAAACCTCGATAAAATTGATTACCAAAAAACAGATATAGCACCTGACGTTCAAGAAATTCCACAAGAAAGTCTTGAAGAAATTTCAAATCTGGCAAATTTAAAAAACAATGAAGAAATTGCCGAAGAAAGTTTAGAACATTACGAAGCTCCGTTGGATTTATCAGATTTAAATAAAGTGGAAACTTTTCAAGAGCAAGAAGAATTCGTTCAAGAAACAGTTGATATGAGTATGATGGAAACGGTTGATCCTGAACAGTTAGAACAGAATGCAACAGAAGTTATTGATATGGACAACTTATCCGTACTTGATAACTTTGCGGAAATTCATACAGAAGAAGAAAATTTGACAGAATTACCTGATAGTATGGATTTTTCAAACGATTATACAATTGATGAAAATAACGAAATAACGGGTTTTGGTGATGTTGATTTTGATAATATGGGAGATGAAAATCTTGTAGATTTTAATAGTCAAATCGAAATACCAAACAACGATAATGAATTACAAATTGAAAATTCGGGAAATAACGAATTTTTCACAGATAATACCTTTGAAGAAGCACAAGTTCAAGATTTTTCTCAGGAAACCGTATCTGATGAAATTACAGATAATGAATTTGCTGATTTAGCAGATTTTACTGAAACAAATGAAATAACTGATGAGTTTCAAACTAATAATGAGACAATAGCAGCAGAAGATAACCTTTCTGATATAACAGATGAATTCTCTGTTGAAAATGAATTCACAAATATGCCTGAAGCTGAAATTGAGCAGGAAGTTGTACAAGAATCTTTTGATAATCAAGAAAATACTGAACAAGACTGGTTACAAAACGATAACTACGATGATTTACAAGATATAGAAACTCCGCAGCCAACAGAAGAAATTTTGGAAGATATATCTGATGAAGAACTGATAACAGAACCGCAAGAAGCAGTTCAAGACCCTGCATTAATAAAAGAAAATTCCAGAATTATAAGTGATAAAACATTTAATGCCGGAGAAATTCCTATCGACATAAATTATCCTGACTCACAAAGATTTGACGGGCCGGAAGCATTGGAAGAAATATATGACCAAAATTCAAAAGTTCCGGGAGGAGCATTGTTACAAAATCCCGGCAGATTAGGTTCAAGTCAGGGACAGAATAAATCAATTGTCGGAATAGGTCTTGGGATTGCAGGCATGCTTATTTCTTTGGCATTAGTCGGTGCTATAGGATTTGGAGTAGCAAAAATGTTTAAAGCTCCAAAAGAAGAAGCTCCTCAACCAATTACCGATGATGCAGTACCGACAAGTAGTGAAAATGGAGTAACAGATGCAAATACTCTGGACTTAGATCAAAATAATGTAGTTTCAATGGATAATACAACAGATGCTCTGTCATCAACAGTACAAACATCTCCTGCCGCAAGAACAACAACTCCGGCAGCAGCTCAATCATCTTCCAACAAAACCGTTGCTCCTACATCTTTTATAGAAGTAAAAAAATTAACCTGGGAAGTTCCCGACTACATTTCATATAATCCAAACTTTAAACAATACTTCCAGTCAGTAGGCAAAAGTCTAAAGCTGTCTTTGACAAGCGATTTGCTGCTTGCAACTGACTATGCTTACTCTAACGAAGTAAAAGTTAGTGTGACATTTGAAAAAGACGGGACATTCAAAATTTCCAGAATCGTTAAATCAAGCGGATCTAATCAGATAGACAAAATTGTGTTACAAACTGTTAACCAAACTTTGAATGCACTCAAAGCCCCTCATAGTGTAGGAAATGACGAAAGTACAACAGCAATACTTAAAATTTATTTTTAAATATGCTATAATACACTTAAAGTAGAGGAAGCTTAGTTGTGGAAATAGCGCAAGATAAGATTGATTTAATCGGTAAAATAATAAAAAATGATCGTAAATATCCGAATAATGAGGATTTGTACGAGGATTTTCTCAATGAAACTTGCAAGCGTTCTGTAGCAATTATTGAGGCAATTGATTCCGAAGCGACATTAGAAACATATTTAAGACGTGTTGTCACAACATCTATAATAAATGTTTTAAAAGACTCCGGGCGTTTAAGACGAACAAGAAGCGGCTATATGTCAACTCAAGAAGTTGTCCTTGATGATTCACCCGTTGTTGATTATTCAGATGTAGTAATAAGCTATTCAAATGTTAAAATTCCTGAAAATCCGGAAGAAATAACTATTCAAAAAGAGATTTTAACATTCGTTTCCGATACTATAAAGAAAATAGATGAAGAAGACCCGGAAAAAGACTATTTACATCTTTATACTTTGCGTTATGATAAAGGTATGACTCAGAAGGAAATTGCTTCTGAATTAAGTATTTCACAATCTGAAGTTTCCAAACGTTTATATAAACTTATGGAAAAAGTCAGAGACGTTATTGAATAATTCTAAACTATGAAATGTCCGGTCTGTAAAAAAAATATCTCTGATACGGCTTTGAAATGCCCTTATTGCAAGACTCGTACCGGTATATTGTGTAACCATTGCAATACAATAAATCCGATAGGAAGTTTGTATTGCAAAAAATGCGGCAAAGAATTATTAAAACTGTGCTCTCACTGTAACAGTGTAAATTTCCCCAACGCACAAAAATGCAGAAAATGCGGCTCTCCTTTTGGAATTAATAAAAAACAAGGTTCTAATAATGAAGATTTGAAAATATTAGAATATAAACCCCAATTATTTAACAGAAAACAAGCTCTCAGTATTTTAACAGAGGGTCTGTTATCAAGAGATAGAAAAGTATTTTCAATTACAGGTGAAAAAGGGATTGGTAAAACAACTCTTTTAAATAATGCAATTTCAGCACTTAAAAATGAAAAATTTGAATGGAGCATCGGCAAATGTACACAATTAACACAATTAACTCCGGGCGGAGTTATACAAGACATGCTTCTTAATCTTTTTAAACTACCGAATTATTGTATAAATAACGAAGATATAAATTCAGATGCCGTAAAATTTTTCAGTAAAGAATTTAAATTCCTTAATAACAATGAAATATTGGATTTTATAAATTTCTTATATAATTCAAAAGATGGTAATTACGAAGATATAATCATAAATAAAAAACGAACCTGCAGCATTCTAAATAAAATTTTTGATGCATTCTGCAATACCGGTCGTTTTATATTTGTAATAGATAATTTTGATTTTATTGACGGTTTTTCTATTGAATTTTTAACAAATTTTGTCAGACGTGAAGCTAATTGGAAAAAACTTAAATTAATTCTGATATATAACGAATATAAACCGGTTAACAGCATTTTAGGATTTGACGGTCAAGATTTGAAAGCGTTTGTTGATGTTAATCTTGCCCTCTTAACACCTGCCGAACTTGAAAAAAATATTAAAATATCAACAGAAGCCGGAGCATACTTATCTGAGCAGGAAAAATCAAATATAATAGGTAAATCAAAAGGCAATCCGGCATTTATGGAACAAGCCGTAAGCTATTGTTTTGACTGCCAAATTTCGGATAAAGCATTTATTCTTCCAGGAAGTTTCACAGAACTTATCAAAGAACGTCTTTCATCATTGAAAAAAAATAATCAAGAAGCTTACAAATTATTAAGCGGTTCTGCCATTTTAGGAAATAAACTAAATTTATCCCTTCTTAAAGAAATTTTTGGATATAAACATCAAGAATTCAATGATATAATGTCTTATCTTGCAAAATCTAAATTTGTAAGAAAATATAACGAAACATATTTTGAATTCAATAATCTTTTTTTATGGGAAACAGTATTAAAAAATGTTCAGAAAGATCCTTCATTTGAAGATATCAATGTAAAAGTCGGAAAAGCTTTGAGTGTATTTACATTAAATACCAACGCAACTATGGCAATGATTGCTCATAACTTGAAAGAAAATCGTATGGCTTTTGATATCTGGACAAAAACAACCCGTTTAGCATCATATGTCGGTGATATCAATTTATACGTTATTTCTCAAAAACAATGTCTTGCTTTGTTGAATGAATTTAATGAAAATGAGACTCTGAATATTCGTTATAATATTAGTGAAAGACTTGGCAAATTACTAACCGAATATGATCCGGAAGAAGCAGTTGAATTTCTGCCTGATGCTATTTCTAATGCAAGAGGCGGTAATAATGAAACAAAAGAAATAGAACTTTTGGGATATTTGTCAACTTGTTGTCAAAAAATCGGCAATTATTTTGGAGATATTGAATGTATTGATAATGTATTAAAAAAACTCACCCCGTCGCAAGAACTCGAACGAGCAATGATTAAATCTTCAAAAATACCTTCTCTTATCAATATAGGAAACTGCGGAGAAGCAGTAAACCTTATTGATAATGATATAATGCCGATAATAAATTCAAATTTAACCAAACCAAAATTAAATAAAAACATTCCTCTCGGATTTTTATATGACACCTGGGTAAGATTACATCTATATTTAGCTGCAGCACTAACTCTGCAAGGAAATAACAGAGCATTTGAAGTTATAAACAAACTATTTAATATCGTAGAGAAACATAAAATAAATGATGATAATTTAATTTATCGTACAAAATTAGTAAAAGCTTATGCAACATCAATGAAAGGGGATTTCTATACTTCTCAGGCACTTTTAGCGGATTTATCAACAACTTGGAAAGCAGAAAAATCCGAAATTTCTGATAGTAATATAAATAATTATAATTTAATAAACATTATCAATCTTTTACAAACTAAGCAATATGACAATTTGCGGGAAGAATTGTACGATTCTGCATTATTTGCTCAAGATACAGGCAATGAATTTCTAAAAAACATTTTTAAAACTTTTTTGGGCAAAGTTATATGCGATTCAAAACAAGCAAAACATGCACTGGAAATTTATAACGAACAGATAAACTATTTTGCTGATAAAAAACTTGCATTTGGAGCTTTATTATGCTGGTATTTGATAGCAGAAGCATCAATTATTACAGAATCAACCAAAAGTGCTATAGATATTATTGAAAAAGCCTTGGAAATTTCGCAAAATCCGCAAATTAATAACCATTATTTTACTGCAATGTTAAAAGTTCTTTTATCAAGAGCCTATATGGAGCTTTCGGATTACGAAACAGCCAAAGCTAATCTTGATTCGGCACTTGGAATTGCAAAAAAATATGATATGCAGGATTTACTTTCAAAAATTTATTATATATACGGAAAATGCTATCAAGATATTGGTACGGTAAGTTCTCCAAATCAAACTGAGTACCTGAAAGGGTCAATAAAAATGTATGATAAATCTCTTGATATAATAAATAAAACAACAAAAAGTGAATATTTGAAAAATTTAATATCAAATAACAAAGAGTTGATTAACTCATATTGCACTTCTAACGGTATTTCTTTATAAGTTAAAAATTCTGCCCCGATTAGGAAAGCGACACGAAGAAGTTTGTTTGGCTTTCAGTCCAACAAATAATAATATATTCTTTGGGCTTTGCCCTCAGAATGACGGGATTAATAACCTGTAAAGTATTAATATTTACTCCTACCATGGATAATCTTTTTCAATTCTCCAGCCTGCACGCCTGATTTTTTCAGAGCAATACTCCCCTGGTCCTGATTTTGAACAATTGTCATTTATTTCCGCATCAGTCAACGCATATCCACTTGGACGAACTCCGGCACCGTTTTCTTCAATTCGTTCAAGAAAAAATACGTCCTTGCCCAAGATATTAGGACTTTCTCCGCCATTTATATCAACAATTATTCTTGAACTTTTTCTGTTTTCTGCCCCTTCTCCGGTAACAATTATAAATATCATACCATTTGGGGTTAAAACAGGTACCCTAAGTTGCAATGCAGATACTTCGAAATAAAAAGAACTACCGGAAATATATTTATATGGTGTTAGAGAACTGTATCCGCATGTTGAATAATTTCTACATATTGTTTCCACTCTTAAGTAATTTTTCCAATAACTGTTAAAATATTCAACCCCGCCCATACTATTAGCTTGTTCTATTGTCGGTTCTCCGACATCATCATATGACAATTTATAAGCTTGATTTATAACGGAAATTGCTTTTTGAAGCTTGGTAATTGTTGAGCGTTTCTGATTTTCTTGAATTAAATGCGGAATTGTCAATGCACTTACAACCCCGATTATGCCGATTGTTATGAGAACTTCAGCAAGGGTTACCCCCGCAGAGCGCAGAAGTCGCAAAGTGTTGCCAATATTAGCAGCAGAGTCCCCCGTCTCTTGCCCGACTCGCATTAAAAAGATATCGCTTTCACCTTCTGCTCGTCGAGCGTTCCGTTGAGGAGTTTCTGCCAATTTAAAGGACTGAAAAATATATTTATTATTCATTTGTTTTTTATTTTTATTCATATACGCTCCTTGTAAAGTAATATTATAAAATATTAATTATAAACAATTAATATTTATCTAAAACAATTAATAAAGTATCATTTTTAATAAAAAATGTCAACATAAAAAATGAATAATATAATTTTTATATGGGTAGTAATGAAGATTTAAGAATTTTACTTGTCAAAGAAAAAATGACAATCACTGAATTAGCACAACTTGCAACCGAAAAATCCGGTAAAAATTATACTGTTTACGGAATTTCTCAAAAACTTGTCAGGGGTTCTATGAAATATGATGAATTAAAATTTCTTGCAGAAGTTCTGGGTTATAAAATTAATTTTGAGAAAATATCCGGTTAAATATGCCCTTTTATCCACATTTTCACAATACTTGAAATTTTTTTGGCAGTGGGTAAAATAAATTATATATTTAATCAGAATCAAACAGGAATTTTATATATGATAAAAAGTGAATATTTTGATAAGCTGAGAGACTTTTTTACTTCGTCCAGATTTGTAAAAATAGTATATTTGCTTTCTTTTACGGTGCTGATTACAGCAATTATTGCATCTCAAAATTTCTTATTCCAAAGTATAATTGACAACGGAATAAGTAAACGCGATATAATTGCGCAAAAAACTTTGACCGTTGAAGACGTAAAAAGAACCGAACAACACAAAAGAGAAATCTCTCAAAAAATTGAACCTATTTTAGTTCCTGCAGAAGATGATTTTATTAAATCAAATCTGGAAACTTTACAAAACTCAATTTTTCAAATCAGAAAAAAAGAATCCTCACAAAAAGAAAAAATTAATGATTTAAATATTTTATTTGATTTATCCGACAATCCAAAGAAAGATTTCATAATCGATTTTCTTTTGAACGTTGATGAACCAAGTTTAAGAGAAGCTTTTGATAAAGCCACTTCATCACTTAGCAATATTTTACAAATCGGTATAACTGAAAATGACTATGAAAGAGACAATATAAATAAAGTAATCCAAAATAATTTGGTTTCCAATGTTTCAAAGCGTCAAGTATCAGTCATTACAGCATTATTAGAACAAGTTATAGTTCCAAACCTTGTTGTTGATGATGCTGCAACCGAAATTGCAAAAATGAATGCCAGAGATTCGGTAAAACCGTATAAAGTAACCTTCCAAAAAGGTGAAAAAATCGTTTTTGAAGGGGAACCTGTAACAAGACTAAAAAGAGATGCCCTGCGAGAAGCCGGATATAATGTTTATGAATTGAATTGGCAGGGAATATTATCAATTTACATTTTAGTTTTACTGGTAACATTAATCTTCATTGCCTATTTAAAAGTTTTTGAAAAGAAATTCTTAGAACCCAGATATATGTCATTAGCAGGTATGCTTGTTGCTCTGACATGTATTATAGCAGTTGTTTTACCGACAGGATCTTCGCCTTATATATTACCGATTCCCGGTGTTATAATAATCTCTGCAATATTTTTGAATCCGAGAATTTCATTTTTATTATCAACTTTGCTTTTAACGATTTTAACAGTCGGAATGCAGTATGATGCACAATTTATTATAATATTTGTAATACTTTCACTGATTGGAATGATTACAATATCAAAAATTCGTTACTCAAGAAGATTTGACCTGATAAAAGCCGGTTTTAACCTTGGTATTGCAGGCGTATTAATCATGTTGAGCTTGTATTTTATTGATAAATGTTTAATCGACGTAAGTAACTACTTAATATTACGAAATTGTGTATTTATATTTATAAACGGAATTTTAGATTCCATAATAGTACTGGGAGCTTCACCTTTACTGGAAAACACCTTCCAAATAATTACTCCGTACGGCTTAGCAGAATTAGGAGACCATAACCAACCGTTACTAAAACGGCTTCAAATGGAAGCACCCGGAACATATCATCATAGTTTGATGGTTTCAACATTGTGTGAAGCTGCAGCAGAAGCCATAGGCGCAAATCCTATATTAGCAAGGGTTGGAGCATTTTACCATGATATAGGAAAATTAAAACGTCCGTTATTCTTTGTTGAAAATCAATCATATTTTAGTATTGAAAATCCTCATAATAAACTTAATCCAAGATTAAGTAAAATGGTTATCACAGCACACCCTAAAGACGGTGTTGAAATTGCGAAGAAAAACGGACTTCCTAATGTTATATGCGATTTTATCCTTCAACATCATGGTGAAGGCATAGCCAAATACTTCTATAATCAAGCATTAATGGAAGAAGGAGCCGAAAATGTTAAAGAAGAACAATTCCGATACACAGGTCCAAAACCGGATAGCAAAGAAACCGCAATATTAATGCTTGCTGATGCTGTTGAATCTGCGGTAAGAGCAATGAAAGGTGCTACCGCAGATGAAATTGAAAATATTATTGATAAAATTATTGTTGAACGTTTAAATGACGGACAACTTGCAGATAGCCCGCTCACCTTAAAAGATTTGAAAGTTATCGCCCTGACGTTTAGCAGAATTCTGCGCGGTATGCAGCATAACAGAATCAAATACCAAGAAGATGTAGCAAAAGAATTTGAAAAAAATAAAATTGAAATACCTAACAAAATTCTTGACGAAGACTTGGAAAAGAAAATAAAAGAATTGGAAGAATCAAAACCAAAATTACTGAATGATAACGACAATTGGGTTGAAAACGAGAAAAAAGATCTATGATAAACTTATCAATAGAGAATGAATATAAAAAATGGCTGCCTGACGAAAATAAAATCATAGAAATTACAAACAAAATCTTTGATTTTTATATGAGTTGTTCCGAAATATCCAAAAACTCATGTCTAAGCGGATATGAATATGAGACAATTGCATTCGATATTTTATTTACCGATGGGGTACAAACTCACATAATAAACAGAGATTACCGTAGAAAAGACTATCCCGCAGATATAATAACATTTGCACTTTTTGCAGACTCAACACCGGAAGAACGATTTGTTCAGGAATTTGAAATTAATTTGGGAGAGATTATAATAGCATTAGACAAAATTACGGAAGAAGCTGAAAAAAAAGGAATTGGAAAAGATATTGAATTGATTTTTATGATAAGCCACGGGATATTACATTTACTGGGTTTTGATCACCAAACAGAAGATGAATTTCAATTCGTTGTTGACCACCAAAAGCTAGCTTTGGAAAATATAGGGATTAAGTATGACAAAATATAAAAAACAAAATTTTTCTAACACATTTAAAAACGCAAGAAAAGGTATGCGCTTGTCAATTAAAAGCGAAAGAAATATAAGAATTCATATCTTTACAGCTATTTTGGTTTTAATTAGTGCATATTGCCTTAATTTTTCCATAACAAAGTTTTGCATAATTATTTTAACAATTTCAGCAGTAATTTCAGCAGAAATGTTCAATTCCGCAATCGAATTTTCTCTGGATTCAATTTATCATAACAGATATTCACGAATGGTAGGAATGGCAAAAGATATTGCTGCCGGAGCTGTAATGGTGGTTACAATTAGTGCCGTTATGATTGGGGTACTTTTATTTGCTCCGCCGATTATTTATATTTTGACTCATTAAATTCAATAGAAAAGACCTTACATATAGTAAGGTCTTTTTATCTTTTACCGAAAAAGTCTTTTATAAATTCATTAATTATTACTTAGAACTAAACGCAACGCCGCCAGATTTTTAATAGATAACATTGTATGTTTGTTATGTTGTTCTTCCGAAATATTAAATATTCTAATAATTCTTTGAATTTCCGCCAAATCCTTATACGATTCTATTTTATAAACATTTTCAATAGGATCTGATATAACTGACATCATTGTGTTTAATTCTTGTTCCTTCATTTATGGTATATCCTCTTTCCGATATCTACTCTTATATAAAGTTTTTTTTCTTACGAGAATTGCCAAATTTGTTTTTTAAATGTTAATAATTCTTAATATATAAAATTTATATACTCGCACTAAGCAAGGTAGTCTTGATTTTGAGCGACAAGGCTGGTTGTATTATTTGGGTGCAGGAGACTGTATGGACCATTTCTGTAGATAGCTTGAGCAAATGAATTATTTGAATAATTGAATTGCGGGGAAAAATTACTAAAATCAGGACGCAGCGAACGATACAACAAAATCCCCCGAGATGGATTTGTGTTGTTGTAATCCATAACCATACCAACAGGTACAGTAGTATTCGAACCGGTGTAAATGTGAACCATAATTTTCGTAATATCCCTTATTAATATTATAAACTATATTCAAAAATTTTTAAAGTGGGGGAGGGGGTAAATATTGTTACCAACTGCCTAGAAGTTACTCAAGTTCTTGACAAGGAGGGGTTAAAAGTAACGGTCGGCATTGCTATGCCGACAATAACGCAGCCCAACACGTAACTATCTATAGACTCAACGACGATCTAAAGACTTATTGCCCTATTGCCTTGATAACTTACTATTATTAGTACCAATCGCAAGAGCCTTTTGCACAAAGGATTTTGTCTAAATCTTCAATTGTATCTGTTCGTGTCATTTCATAAGTCACAGGTGTTATTGAAATTTTGTTGTTTTGGATTGCCGCCAAATCCGTTGAAGCATTCATAGGCTCGGTTATTAACTGACCTGCAAGCCAGTAATAAACCTGACCGCGCGGGTCAATTCTTTTTTCATAATTTGTAGTAAACATCTTGTTTCCAAGTTCTGTTATTGCAACACCGGCAATATCAGAAGGCTCAAGTTTTGGAATATTCACGTTTAATATACTTTTTTTAGGAAACTGAAACCCTTTAAGCCTATCTAATAATGAACTTACAAAACTGCCGGCAAATTTAAAATCATCATATTCGGCTTTCATTGTAGCCAAAGATACCGCAATACTTGGTATTCCTAACATTGCACCTTCCATTGCACAGCTTACCGTTCCCGAATACAAAATATCAGCCCCCAAATTTGGGCCATGATTAATTCCGGAAATTACAAAATCGGGTTGTTCATCTGGCGAAAGGATAGCACTAACCCCAATTTTAACGCAATCTCCCGGAGTCCCTGTCGTAACCCAGGTTCTTTTTGCACCATTCTTGCCGCTGCCTAATTCCTCAACTCTTAAAGGAGTATGTAATGTCAAAGAATGCCCCGCAGCACTTCGTTCTCTATCAGGTGCAATTACGTATACATTATGTTTTTTTGAAAGTTCTTCGGTCAAAACTCTTATACCGTTTGCCGCAATGCCATCATCATTAGATATCAATATATTCATTAATCACAATCTCCCCAAAATACAATATCAGCCCCTATATTGTAAATCACTATACTAAGATTTCCAATATATTAAGAAGTATTAAGAAGGATATTCAAAATATAGCAATTTTATATACTCAAAAAACTTTATATACATGTAAACACGAGGAGTGCTTAAATTGAGGAATCGAACACAGACTTAAGCACACACTTCACACTTCACTATTACGAGGAATGATACCAAGTTTAACATTCCAAGAGCCTTCTTTTTTCGAAGGCTCTTTTTTTTGAGGGGTAAATATAGCCCCCTCTCTCCACTTCTCCCCCGCAGGGGGAGAGAGTATACACACCCCTACTTTGCAGTGTTAAATACATATGCAGATGCATTATTTGCAGGTGTTACTGTAGAATCATACAAATAAATTTTATAAATATCATGGATATCTTTATTTTTCACAATACAAGGATTTTCTAACCCGCCTTCATCGAAGTCTAAATCATTTCCATCTGAACACTCGGCATATTTATTGGGTTTAGATATACCATTAACATCAATTCTAGCTTCTATTAAATATGCTGCATTAGTAGACGTTAATAGTTGGCCATTTGTTGTTGAGCCATGACTTGCTTGAGATTTGTTTAATATCAATAAAGAGCCATCAGCAAAACTCCAAAATAAAAAGTTATTGTCAAATTTATCTTCATATGCATTTTTCAAATCTTCATTATCGTCAACAGTTCCAAGATAAGTCGCACCTGATAGTGTGCCATTGAATAGTGAACAAATTGTTTTAACTTGTTCGGGGTCTTGCTTGGCACATTCGTCCATGCCTTCCCCAAACGGGTTATCAAGGTCTGCAAAATTAAAATCATATTGTGCTTGTGCCATTCTGACCGCTTGATTTAGAGTCGATACAGTCTTTTTGAATTGGTTTCGGTACTGCATTCCTCTGATATTTGCCATAAGTGTTGGGATTGTCATTGCTGCGACAACACCGATTATTCCGAGTGTAATCAAGACTTCTGCCAAAGTGAAGGCAGCTTTTTTAAAGTGAATAAGTAGATAAGTTGATAAGTTGATAAGTTCTTTATGGTTATTAATCCCCCTGTGATTGCAAGGGGCGAAGAAATTACATTTACCCCTGTCATTCTGAACTTGATTCAGAATCTGTTTTTTAGCCCCTGAAACGAGTTCAGGGTGACATAATAAATGTTCGGAATGACAAGACTCGTCATTGCGAGGAGCGAAGCGACGTGGCAATCCAGACTGCCTCCTCTCCTGTCCTTCGGACACCCTCTCC
>JAFUSQ010000077.1 GCA_017467605.1 bacterium
CATTCCGCCAGATTTTTCACAGGGACGGCGTTCGCTTCGCTCAGCCTTGTCAAAATCCGCTATTCATATTATGGCGTAGAAGTCAGTAATAGTGTGCTATTTGCTACAAAACTGTAGCGTAAATTAGCAAAATTTAGCATTACCGACTAAATTTTACAAAATTACCGACTTATAAACATAGCTTGAAATTTTCCCAAATTGAGCGAAACTACGCATTAACTTCCCATTTTAAAACGCAGACTACACTTGTATTATGGCTAATAAACTTTCCACATAAGAGAAATTAGTGCGTAGCAAATGCGTAATTTGAGACAGTTCAAGAAAGAAATTCTCGTAAACTACCAACCTCTAAAACTCAAACACCACCTATATTTCAATGGCTTTTAATAAAAATTACCGATATAAAAATGTCCGGTTAAACTATAACAGTGCTTCTCACCCTACTACAACATTAAAAAAGGATAGGAAAAAATCCTATCCTTTTTTAATTGGGCCGCAGTGGACTCGAACCACCGACCTCACCCTTATCAGGGGTGCGCTCTAACCACCTGAGCTAGCAGCCCATGTCGTGTGTCAAATGCTAATTACATTTTTCCACGAATTTATTAAATTTTCAATCTGAGCATTTGAGACCCTTATCAGGCCTCTCACAAAACGATACTTAATCGTTTTGTTCGGCAGAGTGCTCTAACCACCTGAGCTAGCAGCCCATATATTAATCGCAAAAACACCAATCTTTCAGCCAGTGTATTCGCATGAACAAATCTACTATAAACATTTTTTAAAATCAAGTAGGTTTAATAATTTATTTTACCAGGGGTAATCTTTTGAGATTTCCCAGCCGTCTAATCTTATCAATTCCCCGCACCATGTTCCAAGTTTATTTTTATTACAAGAATATAAATTATCGTCCGTTAGTAAATTTTCTCTTGTATTATTTTCCCTATATCCCTGTAAATGAAGCCCATTATTTCTATTAAACATAAAAATGAATGTATCTTTACCCCAAACATTTGGCCCGAAATCTCCATTTAAATCAACCATTATATTTATAGCGGTAAATTCTTCATGAGTTATATTTGATAATGTAATATTTGTTCCGTTAAGTGTTTTATATGTAATACTTGGTCGTATAATAATTAACATATCTTTATCATTTTGCATATTTGGTCTTTTATAAATCCCTTTTAATGTTTTTGGATTACTATCTTTAGTTATTCCCTTGATATATGGAAATAAATACTTGTCAAAGAAATCTACCCCTTTTAAATCAAAATCCCAACCAGTCCAATCCTCATTATCTGCTTCAGATAATTTTACGGCTTGTTGAAGTTCTGAATATATTTTCTTTAATTTTGTTGTAGTTTGACGCTTTTGATAATTTGTTAATAATTGTGGAATTGTTATTGCACTTATTACTCCAATTATTCCTATCGTAATTAAAATTTCTGCTAACGTAAATCCTTTTTTGCTTGTTATATCCATAATTTCTCCTATATATTTTACTGTCTCGTACGAGACATTTTCTTTTATCTTATCATTTAAATTGAGTTTATGCAAGCATCTAAGGTTAAAAAAAATCAAGAAATATGTAAGATTTTGGGTAAAGTTGTAAAAGAATTAAGCAAAGATAAAAAAAAGTCTATTTTGGCATATGAATGTGATTTACCAAGGAGTGTAGTTCATTATATTATTGAAGGAATAAAAGATCCGCAATTAACAACTTTTTGGCGTTTGGCTTTAGGACTTGGCATGCGGCCGTCAGAATTAATGAAAATACTTGAAGAAAAATTACCTGATGGTTGGGATTTTTCATATTAAATATAAAGAAAAACCGTCAAAAGCTATATTTGACGGTTCTCATAAGGTATTATGAAAAAAGAATTTACATATTTATTTTTTGTTCGAAATTTTTTCTGATTTTTGTTTTTGCTCTTTCTAAGTTTTTAATACGTTTTTCTGCTTGACGGATTTTCTTTTTAGCTTCTTTTCTTTCAGCTTTTGTTGTTTTGTATTTTCCGTCAATTTCTGTGTAATTCGTTCTATAGTTCAACAATTGGTTTCTTACTTCAATTTGAGCATTGTCTAATTGTAAAATAGCATTTTGCATTTTTGTTCCGCCGGTAACTTGTGACGGATCAAGCATTACAGTACCTTTTTGATCTACTGTTGCTTTTGTAATTGTTGTATTTGACGGTTTAATTGCGTTGCTTTCGTCAAAATTCAATGGTGTAAAAGTTGTTTCCGCCATTGCTAAACCGCTTGTTAATACCATAGCACTCAAAACACCTGCTAATACTTTTGTTAAATCTTTCATTTCTAATTCCCTCCGTTCTAATTCGGTATTAACATTCTAGTGTATTTTTTTTGAAATAAAAAGAAATTTACATAAATTAACTTTCTATGTTATTATTATCATAAAGGGCTTGGGAAAATGAAGAAAGAGTGGATTTTAGATAGTAATAATTCTAATGAAAAATCTTTAATAAAAAGATTATTATTGTCTCGCGGGATTAAAACAGATGAAGAAATGAAGGAGTTTTTAAATCCTTTTGAAATGACTTTAACTTCTCCGAATGTTTTTACTGATATGGAAAAAACTGTTCAGAGATTATCAAAAGCTATTGAAAATAAGGAAGTTATTATTATTTATGGGGATTTTGATGCTGATGGAGTTACATCTACTTCGATTTTGTATAAAACTCTTAAATATCTTAATGCTGATGTTCACTATTTCATTCCTGACAGAGAAAATGAAGGACATGGGTTTGATAAAAAAGCTTTGATAAAATTGATGACAACCGTAAAACCAAAGGTCATAATTTCTGTAGATTGCGGAATTTCTGATGTTGATGCGGTAAAATTTATCAATAGTTTTAAAATAATTGATGTAATAATTACAGATCACCACGAAGCTCCTGAAATTTTACCTGAAGCTTATGCAATAATTAATCCAAAAGCTCCTAATGCATTAGATGCAAGCCTTTCTGCAAAACAAATTGAACATTTAACTTATCTTGCCGGGTGCGGGGTTGCATTTAAAGTTGCACAGGCACTTTTAACAAAATATTCTAAAACGGAATTTATATATGAAGTTTTACCGTTTGTTGCAGTTGGAACTGTTGCTGATGTTGTTCCTCTATTAGGTGAAAACAGATATTTTGTCTCTAAAGGATTAGAATTGATTTCACAAGGTAAACACTACGGCTTAAAAAGGCTTTTAGAAAGTGCGGGTTATAATGTTAATGCCGGTGTTACTTCCGAACAAATAGCTTTTGGAATTGCTCCCAGAATCAATGCATCAGGCAGATTGGATACGGTTGATGCGGCTTTGAAAGTTCTGATTTCCGAAAATCCGCAAGAAATTGAAATGGCGGTTACGACTTTAAATGAATTGAATAAAGTTCGTCAGACTTTGTGTGATGAAATTTTTGCTCAAGCTGATAAAATGGTTCAAAAGGAAGGGAACAAAAATCCTGCTATAGTTTTATATAGTGATGCTTGGCATATAGGAATTATTGGTATTGTTGCTTCAAAACTTGTTGAAAAATACTATAAACCTGTATTTTTAATGTCTTATGTTAAAGAAAAAGACCAATTCAGATGTTCTGCAAGAAGTATTGAAGGAGTTCCTTTATATGATGTAATTGCTTCAAATTCCGAATTGTTTGACGGTTTTGGAGGACATAAACTTGCAGCCGGTTTGAGTTTTACAGGTTCAAATACTCCTTTTGAAGTTGTTAAAAAAGCATTGAATGACACTGTTAGAGAATATATTGCAGGAAAAGAATTAAAACCTTTTGTAAATATTGACTTAATTCTTGAACCAAAAGATATAACGATTGATTTAGTGGAAGATTTATCTAAATTAGAGCCATTTGGGGCATCTAATCCAAGTCCTGTTTTTGTTTTGAATAATTTGCGAGTCAGTCAAAAACGCTTAATGGGTTCGGACAATTCTCATTTGAGATTAATTGTTTCTTCTGACACTGATGAATTCACTTCTATTTGGTGGAAACATGGAGATATAGGTTTAAGTTCCGGAGATATTGTTGATATCGCGTTCCACCCTCAAATTAATGAATATAACGGAAATATTTCTGTTCAATTAATAATTGATGATATTCATTCTGATAGTTTAGTTTATGATGATGAAATCGTAAAAAGCAAATTCAAAATATACGATAATCGTAATAAAACAGGCATTTTAGCTAATGTAAATGATTATATTAAGAATTCAAAATATAATATAAGAATTTTTGCTGAAAGCAGGTATATATTAGATACTATAAAACCATATAGTGAAATTTCGTCAAAAACCTTTACCAGACAGGATATTCCTCAGTGTGACATTATAATGTTTTTTGATTATCCGGCAGATAGGCAAACTTTGGATTTAATTTTGGAAAAAACACAGGCAAAAGGGCTTCATTTTATGGCTTATGAACCGAAAATACTTGATGAGCAGGAGTTACTAAAGACTTTTACCGGCATGTTGAAATTTGCTTGTCATAATAATGGCGGGAAAGTTGAATTAGTCCGTTGTGCAAGTTTTTTAGGCAAATCTGTCAAAATTTTTGAAATGCTTTTGGATTTATATGAAGAATGTGGTTTTATAAAGATATTAGAAAAAAATTCTTCATTTTACAAAATAGAATTTAACGGGGTTGATGATATTTCTAAGATTTTGCATAGTGAGAAATATTCTCAAATATTTGATTTAATACTTGAATGTGAAGATTTTCAAAAGACTTTGCTTGAAGAAGATTTAGAACAAATATTGGTATAATACCTTTTATATATTAATTATCATAATAAAAAAGAAGCCGGTATTTTTTAATACCGGTTTATAGTAAGTAAAAATATGATTAAGATTTTATATTATAATTGGCTTCCAACTGCTTTGTATAAACCTATGTAGTTTACTAAGCAGTTTATTTTATCATTTACAACGGCCTTATCTGTAAATAATACGTTTTCTTTTACTTGTGTAAGATCAAGTTTTGAAATAACACCTTGTTCGTACTTATTTGTACTATAGCCAAAATCTTCTCTTTCCAATAAAGCTTGTTTTTTGATGTCTGAATACTTTTGTTCATCAAGTTTAATTGTTATAAGAGCATCATTTATTTCCTGAATAGCTGTTAAATTAGTCTTATAATAATCATTTAACAATCTTTCGTATTCATCTTTTTTGTATTTAAGATTAGCAATTCTTCTTCCGCCTGTAAAAATCGGAAGATTTGCGCCTGCGGCTAAAGCAGTTAAAGCATTTTTCGTAGTCCAAATACTGCCGAAATCTCCTGAAAAGAACAAAGCTATTCCCGTAATATTAATTGTCGGTAAAAATTCTTTTTTAGCCACTCTTACATCTATGCCTGCTTTTTCAAGCATTTTTTCTGATTTAATATAATCAGGTCGCTGCGAAATAATATCCGCAGAAATTTCTGTCGGAATTGTTCCTGTGAAGTTAAGTTCATCATAACTTATTCTTGTTAATTCTTCGGCATTATTAGGATTTTCGCCGATAAGAACGCAAAGTTGGTTTAATAATTTTGAGCGTTGTTTTTTGTATTCTGTAAGGTCGGTATTTCCTGCAATGTAAGATTTATTTGCTTTTACTGTGTCTGCAGTTGAAGTTAAACCTTCTTTGTTCCTTGCAAGCATAAGTTCATAAATTAATTTTCTGTCTTTAACGATTTCTTCTTGTAATTCAATCATTTTGTCTAATTTAACAATATTAAAATATGTTGTTCCGACAGCTGATGCTATTGCAATGTATGCGGAGCGTTCATCTTGCAGTGAACCTTCATAAGCTTTTTTTGTCATTTTTGTTTTATCATGATTTTTTAAGAACAAATCAAGTTCATAATTTGCAAATGCAGGAGTTGCAAATGACCAATCAGCACTTGTTGTACCGGGCATTTTTGCAAGTGCAGGTGAAAATCCTACGCCTGCCATTGGCAATTCGCTTGCGAATTGCATTTTAACCATTTGATAATATTCATCAACTGCAATGGTTGCCATTTTAAGGTCGTAATTATTTTTTATTGCCTTATCAATATAACCTGTTAAAATATTGTCATTAAAATTATCCCACCAATTATAGTTGATGTATTCGTATTTAAATTCATCACTTTTTGCTCTTTGTTTATGTGATTTTGAAATAGAAATTTTTTTGGGCGCATTTGAATTAGTTTTATCTCCTATAGCAAAAACAGGAGTTGCTTCACTTATAATAAAACTTGCCAATAATAGTGTAATAATAGTCTTTTTCAATGTTTTTATCCTTCTTTAAAATATTTACTTGCAATTTCTATACCAATATGCTAGCATAATATTGTTGCAAATGCAACACATTAATTTTACAACAGGACTAAAGTTATTAGAATGCAGCAAGAAAAACATTATATAGATTCAATATATTATCAACTTGAACAAACTGCAAAATATTGCAAATATCTTGGTATGCAATTGTTTCAAAAACTAAACATGCCTGTAACTCTTGATGAATTTGCAACTCTTGATACTATAAAAATTAATGGTGAAATTTGTCAAAGGGATTTGGCAAAATTAATTTTAAAAGACAGACCAAGTACAGGAAGAATTTTAAATTCTTTGGAAGAAAAAGGTTTGATAGCAAGATTTGCGGATATGAAAAATAACAGACTTGTAAGAAAAACTAAAATAACACCTGTAGGAGAAAAACTTTTAGAAGGAACAACTGCAGTGTTAAAAGAATATTTTTCAAGTTTACCTGAAATTTTATCAGGAGATAAAATTCAAGAATTAAAGCAAAGCATAATAGCTTTTAGAGAAGGTTTAGAAAAAGAAGTAGAAATGAAAATATAAGAGGTTAAAAACATGGAAGAAAACATTCAAGAACAACAAAATAACGAGGAAACAAAAGTTTCAAAACCAAAAGGAATAAAAAGAACAATAACAGGAGTTGTTATTGCTTGTATATTAGTCGCGGCAGGTTTTTACATTATAAATGAAATGAAATATCAATCAACAGATGATGCTTATATTGAAACAACAACCGTAAATGTTTCACCAAAAGTTTCAGGACAAATTGAAGAAGTTTATGTTAAAGATAACCAATTTGTAAAAGAGGGTGATTTAGTTGCAGTAATTGATTCTGCAGATTATAAAGTCAGATTAGAACAAGCTGATGCAAATTATGAAAAATTAAAATTCGATCAATCAAATGCAAAAGCTAATTTAACGGCATCTCAATCAAATATTGAACTTGCCAAAAAAGATTTAGAAAGATATAAAAATTTATATGAACAAGGTGCAGTTTCAAAACAAACACTTGATGCTGCCCAAGTCAAATATGACAATGCTCAGGCAGGTTTAACACAAGCTCAACAGGCATTATTTTCAAATAGTGATGGCAGAACGGTTGCCGATGCTAATTTGAGAACTGCAAAAGCTGCAAAAGATAAAGCTGAATTAGATTTATCTTATACAAAAGTTTACGCTCCTCAATCAGGAACAGTATCTTCCCGCAGAGTAGAAAAAGGTATGTATGTTACAGCCGGTTCTCCTTTGTTTACGTTAGTTCCTGAAGAAGTTTGGGTTGTGGCAAATTTTAAAGAAAATCAATTACGAGATATGAAGCCGGGTCAAGCAGTTGATATAAAAATTGATACTTATCCAAATCATATATTTAAAGGCAAAATTGACTCTATACAAAGAGCATCAGGAGCAAAATCAAGCTTGTTCCCTCCTGAAAATGCAGTAGGTTCATTTGTAAAAATTGTACAAAGAATTCCTGTAAAAATTGTATTTACGGAAAAAATTGACCCGAGTGAATATACAATAGTTCCCGGAATGTCTGTAGTACCGAAGGTTAAAGTAAAGTAAAAAAAATTTTATATCAGAAAATTTTTATAATTTTTTCGGATAAATTATATATGTCATTCTGAGCTTGACTCAGAATCTGATATAGACCCTGAAACAATTTCAGGGTGACAAAATAAAAAAGGAAAACTATGTCAACTCAAACATCAACAATAGATGATGAAAATAAATATTTACCTGAGCACCCTTGGATATCATGTATGCCGATATTGCTTGCCGTATTTATTTATGTAATGGACGGGACAATTGCGAACGTAGCATTACCGCATATGGCAGGAAGTTTTTCGGCAACTCGTGATGAAAGTATTTGGATTTTGACGAGTTATTTGATATCATCAGGTATTGTAATTCCGTCAGTTGACTTTTTCAGCAGATTGTTTGGACGAAAGAATTTTTATGTAATAAGCGTATTATTATTTACTGTAGCTTCGTTTCTTTGCGGAACTGCAACTTCATTAGGACAAATGGTTTTTTACAGAGTCTTGCAGGGGGCAGGCGGGGGCGGAATTGTTCCGTTATCACAAGCAATAATGATGGAAAGTTTTCCAAAAGAAAGACGCGGAACTGCAATGGCAATATTCGGTATGGGGGTCATTATTGCTCCTATTATCGGGCCTATGCTTGGCGGTTGGATTACGGATAATTGGACTTGGCCTTGGATATTTTTTATAAATGTCCCTTTGGGTTGTGTTGCTGCAGTTTTGGCAAAAAAATTACTGTTTAATCCGCCTTATGCTCAACGTCAAAAAGATGTAAAAATTGACGGTTTGGGATTTACGTTTTTAATTTTGTGGTTATGCTCTTTACAAGTATTTTTTGATAAAGGTAATAATGCAGATTGGTTCAATGCTGCTTGGATTTGTTGGTTATTTACATTTTCTTGTATTATGGGAGTTTGTTTTTTTGTATCGCAAATTATCAGAAAAGAAACTCTTGTAGATATGAGTGTTCTTCGTAATAAGGAATTTTTTATTGGAACATTTATACAAGTTGTTATGGCATCTGTTTTGTACGCATCAATTGCTATTTTGCCCCAATTTTTGCAAAGTATGATGGGATATACGGCATTTTTAAGCGGAATGTCAATGATGCCGCGCGGAATAGGTAGTTTAACGGCTACGATTGTATGTGCATTTCTTGCTGATAGAGTTGATAAACGTAAGCTTGTTGCTTGTGGTTTGCTTGTATTAGGTAGTGCGGGTATTGCGTTCGGATTTTTGAATTTGCAGATTGCTCAAATGAATATTATGATACCAAATTGCTTAATGGGATTTGGTATGGGATTATCAATGATTCCTATTATAAATTTGTCTATGGAAACTCTATCTAATCAACAAATGACAAATGCTTCAGGGTTGCAAAATTTATTTAAAAATATTGGCGGGGCAATCGGAACATCTTTAGTTGCGACGTTTTTAACTAGATTTTCACAGGTTCACCAATATATGATGGTTGGAAAGCTTAGTGACTTGAATCCTGTATTTGTTGAGAGGGTTCAAGCGACAATGGGTGCATTGATGAAATATACAAGTCCTGATGTTGCTCATCATATGGCAAATTATTCAATGTATGGAGCACTGTTAAAACAATCTTCACTCTGGGCATTTATGGACACTTTCAGAATTTTCGGTGTCTTATGTTTAATGCTTATTCCTTTGCTATTGTTATTTAAAAAAAGCAAAAGCAGAGGATAAATCTATATTATTAAATAAAGTGAGTATGTAGGTTGGGTGAAACCCAACCAACTGTTCTACTCCCCAATCGGGACAGAATAGTAAATGTAAAGAATTGTAAATATGATTTACGAATAGCTCAAATGCAATTATACTGCTCTATATGATATGATATGATATGATGTAGTGTGCCTATAGCAATTAATTTTTACTTTCATTGTTTAATTAGATGTAAGGGAAAATAATGAAAGGAAAAGAAAAATGTCAGGAATTACCGGTTTGAATGCGTATGGGTACACACCACAATATGTTAATTTTGGAAATAATTACAAGTCTAATTATTCTCAAAATTCATATAACAATTCTCCAAAAAATGCAGAAAAAAAGAGCATGAGTACTACAACAAAATTATTGTTAGGTCTTGGTGCAGTAGCTACAATTGTTGGAGGAGTTCTGTTTCATAATTCTAAACTATTAAAAAATTCTATGAAACTTTCTTCTGAATTAAGGATTTTAGATGATGGTGTAAAGGTTCAAAAATTTGATAGAAATACAGTTGTGGAATTTATTGAAGATTTAATAGACAAAAAAATTATTAAAGATGTAGGTGAAGGCTCATCTGTAAACATTGTTAGAAAAGCTAAGAATTCAGAACATTTATTTGAAGGTCATAATGATTCTAACTTGTTGCTGGCATTAATGAGAAAAAATGGCAATGTTGATGCTGTAGGTTATTATGATGTAGAAAAATTTGCTGATGCATTTGAATCAGTTTTAAGTAAAGGTAACATTTACAAAATTAATATAGCCTAAAAGTAAAACCAAAATATTATGTAGGTTGGGTGAAACCCAACCTACTGTTCTGCTCCCCAAACGGGACAGAATAGTAAATGTAAAGAATTGTAAATATGATTTACGAATAGCTCAAACGCAATTATACTGCTTTATATGATATGATATGATATGATGTGGTGTGCCTATAGCAATTAATTTTTCCCTTTGGTGTTTAATAAATTGTAAGTAGAAATTAAAAGGGGAAAATTTTATGACAAAAGTCGACATCGGTACAGTTGTTAGGGGAATTGTAAGTCAAAATCCTGCTCTGTCTCAGGATAGCTTACAAGTTTTGGTTAGAAATAATCTGCAGGAGATGAGAAATAATGGTGCAAAAATCAGTCCTAAACAGATTAATCAAGCAAATGCAATGGTTATTCAATTAACATCAGAGCAGTCAAAAGCTCAATTTATGCCGCAAGTAAAACCTTCCGTAAAAAAGAAAGTTAATGTATTAAATAATAGTCAGGCACAGGTATCTTATCCGGCATTAACGCCCGCTGCCGCGCCAAAAATTAGCCGTAAGCAAGCAAAAATACAAAGTTTGTTAGAAGGTATGACTGATTTAAATCATCAAGGTGCGGGAACATTTAGTCAGCATTTGGAAATGCTTGAACAACAAGGAGATATCAAGGCAAAACAGGCCGAATTGGCAAGAATGCATGAAGTTGATGCTTCTGCTCATGTTTCTTCAAAACAAAGAAAACAACAAAAAAAATTGGCTGAAAATTTAAGCAGGGCTGAACACAAAGCCAATAGACCCGTACTTTCCAAAAAACAAAGGAATGCTATTTATTGTACGGAAAACGGTATTGTAGTTCATGAAAATAAAAAATATTTGGATTATGTTCAAAAACAATGTAATGGAAAATCTTCGATTATACCATTTGTTGATAGCGGAAAATCTGCACAAGAGTCATTTAAAGTCTTTGAACAAAACGGATTAATAAAACCTGCCGTCAGTGTGGAAGGGGTTCTAAATCCGCGTACAAAAGGTGCTAAATACGGAATACAAGAGTTTATCGATATAAGACAAGGATTAAATTCTGTGCCAAAATCTGCCAAAGAATCTATGCAGGTATTTTTAGATGCTTTAGATACAGGAAAATTACCTGTTGAGGAAGGTGGAAAAATTGCAAATAAATTCTCAAAATGGGGCAGAATTGGTTTAGGAATTGCTCTTGTAGCAGGTTTGGGATATACGATAAAAAGACTTTACAACCATTATAAAGAAGGGAAAATCTCCGAATAAAGGAGCAAATGCAGCTGGAATGTTACTTTTTTATTGCTAAAATTGTATCCCTCTCCCGCCGTTGTACATCTCGCAAAGCTTGCTAACAACGGCTCCCTGCGACTCGCTAACGCTCTCTGCACGCAGTCTCACTCAAAATTTTTGAAGATTCTGAATCAAGTTCAGAATGACAAAAATTTTGGTTCGGCTAGTGTCTCCCACCGGGAGAGGGGTGGGGTGAGGGGGGCAGATATTAGTTTATTAACAATTCCAGATGCAGCGGGCAGAGTAAATACTTATTTACTCTGCCCGCTAATTTTTTTTAAGTTATAATATCTAATATGTTAAATATTAACGAGGATAATATTTCGCAGAATTTTGAGGAATTTCGGGCAAATGTTAAAAGTGGAATTTCTTTTGTTGTTACGGGTTTAACCTCTATTTTGAGAATGTTTTTATTGAACAAAATTAAAGCATATTCAAAGAAAAAAGTTTTATTTATTACATCAAGTGAACAAAATGCTTTAAAATATCAGAGCGATTTATTATCGGCATTTAATCTTCAATCAGAAGTTATGCCTTTTCAGAATATTTCTGTTTATGAAACAATTAGTCCGAATTTGTACGATTATGCAAAGCAAATTGAAATTTTACATACAAAGCCGGATATAGTTATTTGTCCTGTTAAATCGTTATTAGAAAAATTTCCTGATAAAACGTTTTTCAAAAAAAACAGTTTCAAAATCAAAATAGGGGATACTATTGAATTAAAAGAATTAGCTCAAAAACTTGTAAATTTAGGCTATAAAAAATCGACAATGGTGAGTGATGTCGGAGAATTCAGTATTCGCGGTGATATTGCAGATGTTTTTACTCTCGGAGAAAATCCTGTCAGAATAGAACTTTGGGGTGATGAAGTTGTCGATATAAGATATTTTAACAATGAAACTCAAAAATCAATTCAAAAAACTAAAGAAATCTCTATTTTACCTATATATAAATTTCAAATTAAAGGAAAAGAAGATATACTAAGAGTTTTGCAGCAAGGTAAAGATGATATCCCTGACGAATCCTATTTTGACGGAATTGAAGTTTATCAAAATTATTTTAACGATAATTTAGTTAGTATTTTAGATTATTTTGAAGATTATATTTTAGTTTTTGATGAAACCTCAGAAATTTATTCAAAATATGAATTTTTAGATGAAAATTCAAATAAACAACTTGAAGAAAATTTAAAATCAGGGTTAATTATAAATATAGAAAATAATTCCCTCGCCCCTTGTGGGAGAGGGTTAGGGAGAGGGGGTAAAAACCACTTTACTTATGAAGAATTTTTGCGAAAGACTTCATATTTTACCAAAATCGGATTTAATAATTTTATTGATGGTCAAATTGGAGAATTGATTGAATTTAATTCTCAACCGTTAAGAAACTTTGAAGCAAATATTGATTTAATTACAGATTTTATAAAGGAATATCAAAATACCCCGCCCGATTATCTTATTATTATAGCTACAGATTATCCCGAACGTGTCAGAGAAATTTTATCGGAAAAAGGAATTTTTGATGTTGAATATTCGGAAAGTATAGTTCACAGCGGTTGTATTTTAGATGATTTCAAAACAGTTATAATGACTGATAGAGAACTTTTTAATAAGCGTTCTAAAGAAATTACCGCTTCAAAAAAAACATATTTTAAAGAAAAACCGGAATATATCGAAAATATTAACGACATAAAACCGGGAGAATTTGTTGTGCATACAATTCATGGGCTGGGAATTTATAAAGGCTTGTCAAAACAAGAAATTGACGGGCAATTAAAAGATTATTTAACCATAGAATATGCAAACAAAGACAAATTACACATTCCGGCAGAACAAATAAATTTATTGTGCAGGTATAGGGGTTCAGGGAATATCCGTCCAAAATTGTCCAAAATGGGCGGTCGTGATTGGGAAAATACAAAAGCAAAAGTAAAAAAAGAAGTTGAGGTTGTTGCATATGATCTTTTACGACTTTATGCAAGGCGTAAGATGCAGGAGGGAATCCAATTTTTACCTGATACTAATTGGCAGATTGAAATGGAAGAAGCTTTTGAATTTGTGGAAACTCCGGATCAATTAAAAGCAATTTCTCAAGTTAAGGCAGATATGGAATCTCCGCAGCCAATGGATAGATTGATATGCGGAGATGTCGGGTTTGGGAAAACCGAAGTTGCAATGAGGGCAATTTTTAAGGCCGTAACTTCAGGGAAACAAGCTGCGGTTGTTGTTCCGACAACTATTCTTGCGCTTCAACATTATCAGACAATTTCTGAAAGGTTTAGGCCTTTCGGTGTCGGGGTTGAGCTTTTGTCAAGATTTCGGACTAAAAAAGAGCAAAATGAAACAGTTAAAAATTTGGCAACCGGCAAATGTGATGTCGTAATAGGTACGCACAGATTGTTACAAGACGGGATTGTGTTTAAAGATTTGGGACTTCTTGTTATTGATGAAGAACATAGATTTGGCGTCCGTCATAAGGAAAAATTAAAACAATTAAGAGAAAACATTGATATAATTTCAATGTCAGCAACTCCAATTCCAAGAACTTTATATATGTCATTATCCGGTATAAAAGATATGTCTGTTATTAATACCCCTCCTAAAAATCGTTTGCCTATAAAAACTTTTGTCGGAAATTGGAACGAAACTCAGGTTAAAAATGCGATTACTCACGAATTGGATAGAGAAGGGCAAGTTTTTTATCTTTATAACAGGGTTGAAACAATTCAGGAATTTAAAAATCAACTTCAAAAAATTGTTCCTAATGCCAGAATAGCTGTCGGGCATGGACAAATGAACGAAAAAGAGTTAGAACAAGTAATTATTGATTTTTCTAATCACGAATATGATATTCTTCTGGCAACAACAATTATAGAAAATGGTATAGATATTCCCAATGCAAATACCATGATAATACATGATTCAGATAGGTTCGGACTTGCGCAGCTCTATCAATTAAGAGGGAGAATAGGGCGTTGTGAACGTCAGGCTTATTGCTATTGTTTGTACAAAAAAAGTAAAGAAATGACAAAAGATGCCGTAGACAGATTAAAAGCTATAAAGGAATTTACGACATTAGGAAGCGGATATCAAATTGCACTTCGTGATGTAGAAATTCGAGGAGTTGGGAATATTTTGGGGACAAAACAGCATGGGCATATGGTAAATGTAGGTTTTGATACTTACTGTGAACTTTTGGAAGAAACCGTTCAAGAACTTCAAGGCCAAGTGGTAAATAAAACAAATCCAACGATTGTTGATATTAATGTTACTGCTTATATTCCTGATGAATGGGTAGGTTCAACAGAACAAAAAATGATAGAATATAAACGTTTGGCTGATGTAAAATCATCTGTTGAATTGGATTATATTGTAGATGAATGGGTCGATAGATTTTCCAAACCTCCTGAAAGTGTTGAAAACTTAATCAAGCTTATAAGATTAAGACTTTCTGCAACAGAGGTTAAAATATCAGCTATTCGCGAAGTTCAGGATTGTATAAGAATTTATACCCCTTATTCAAAACCTGAATGGAATATAATTCAAAAAACCCTGCCGCATAATCTTGCAAAAAAATTTAAATTTATTCAAGCTCCAAAAACTTGTACAGAGGGGGTTTCAATACTTGTTACAAATACTTCTTATGTAAATTTTAATGAAGTATTTAACATTTTAACAGATTTGTTTTATTATATATATAAAGTTAGTCACGAATATTAAACAATAAGAAAGAGAGACATTTAATGAAGGGATCAAAATTATTAATTACATTAGCTATCTCTGCGGTATTATTTACAGGCTGCGGTATTAAAGATCAGAGTGCAATTATCAAAATTAATGACAAAGCAATTACAAAAGCTCAATATGACGATTTAATTGACAAAAGTATTGCTTCTTCTCCGTTTGGTAAAATGGGGGATTTGAAAGGTAATAAAGACGGATTTTTGTATTTAATGCAAGAACAACAAGTTATTAACCAATTGATTATACAAGAATTATTAGATCAAGAGGCTGAAGAACGCGGAATTAAAGTTACAAATAAAGATGTTGATGAAGCATTGAAAAAAGTTATGGATCAAATGGGCGGGAAAGAACAATTAATGACTGTTTTAAGAGATAATGGTGTTAGCCCTGCTCAATTCAAAAAAGATTTGAAAAATCAAGTTAAAATGCAAAAACTTGCAGATTCAGCAGGAAAAATTGAAATTACAGACAAAGATTGTGAAGATTTCTATAAGAAAAACCCTGACAAATTCAAATATCCGGAACAAGTCAGAGCTGCTCATATTTTGATTGGCGGTAATCCGTTCTTAATTCAACAAGAAATTACACAAAATGATAAGAAAAAATTTGACGAAAAAGAATTAAAAGCTAAAGTTGAAGCAAAAATGGCAGAAAATGAAAAATTAGCTAAAAATATTGCAGAAGATTTAAAAGCAGATAATTCAAAATTTGCTGCATATGCTAAAAAATATTCTACAGATGAAGGTACTGCAAAACAAGGCGGTGATTTAGGTTTCTTTGCAAAAGAACAAATGGTTCCTGAATTTTCAAAAGCAGCATTTGATGCAAAACCAAATACTGTTGTTGGTCCTGTAAAATCTCAATTTGGTTATCATATTATTTTTGTACAGGATAGAAAAGCTGCAGGTACTACACCATATGAAAAAGCAAAAGTAGGTATTAAAGATTATTTACAAACTCAAAAACAAATCAAAGCACTTGATGATTTGACAACATCTGCTAAGAAAAAAGCTAAAATTGAATTTATGGAAGAAAGATACAATCCTGAAGTAATTCAAAAGAAATTAACAAAACAAGTAGATGATGCGACAGGCGGTCAAGCAAGCAAAGTAAGAGAAGCAACAAAGAAAAATCAAAAGAAAAAATAATTGATTATATTCTATAAAAAAATGACTCTCAATTTAAGAGTCATTTTTTTTATTTAATAATTTTTTTGAAATAATCAGAATTATTTCTGGCATCAACTGAACATTTCCAACCTGTAGAATTTAAACCTTCAATATCTTTTTTATAAGCTGTTGTTTTCACATCTCCTACAGGATAAACAATGCCATCTACTATTTCAAATCCAAAAAAATCATGACAAACTCTATTTGGTTTTCCATTTATACCGTTAATATCGATATAAATGTCAACACCTTCCCAACCTTGATAATCAGGTGCATCATCAAAAAATATAAGAGTTCCGTCCGACATCATGATTTGCCCTGAATTAAATTTCCCGTCCGGATAGCAGCTTTCGCTATCAGCATATTTGTAACAATCTGTTATTGTCTCATCTTCATTAGCTAATCTGTATGAATAGCACCCTGCGGCATTTTTTTGAGTTTTATTTTTGTCATATAAACCTGTAGAACATAGTGTTGCACCACTCAAATATTTTATGAAAGTTTTGTAAAAATCTTGATTATTTGGTTTGATATCCGTGCTAATATCATCAGCTTCCATTTGTTTAAAAACTTGTTGTATTGTGGAGTAAGCTTTTAAATATTGTGAGCGCAATTGTTTTGCCTTGTAATTTGTTATCAAATTCGGGATAGTCATTGCTGCAACTACGCCGATTACGCCGAGAGTTATGAGTACTTCTGATAAAGTGAAGGCGAGTTTTTTAAAGTGAATAGGTAGATAAGTAGATAAGTTGATAAGTTCTTTACAGTTATTAATCCCTCCATCATTGCGAGGAGGACGTAAATCCGACGTCGCAATCTCATTAAAAACTTGTTGGGGATTACTACGCATTGCAAAGCAATGCTCGTAATGACATGATTGTTCTTTGTCACCCTGAACTTGTTTCAGGGTCTGTTTTTTAATGGATTTCGAAACAAGTTCGGAATGACAAGATATGTCATTGAGAGGAGGATTGGTTTTGCGATTTAGCTCATTGTCATTATATTTAACCCTATTGGGCTTAATGGTCTTATTACTAATTTCCTTTTCTTCTGCTGATTCTTTCATATTTCATTTCCTTTTAATAAATTTTTTTTTAATATCATTCCTTTTAGTTAATAATATATTACTTACAATGGAATATTTTGTCAATAATATTCCTATTATACAATTTATTTAGATATGGCTTAATTGTATTCTATGTCTATGGATATAAAGAGTATTTTTGGGCAAAACGTTAGAAAATATAGAAAAGCTTTTGGCTATACACAGATGCAGTTTGCTGAAATTATTGAAGTTGACCAAAAACATATAAGTTTTATAGAAAGCGGGAATAGTTTTCCTTCTCCAAATTTAATATCTAAAATTGCAGAAAATTTTAATATAAAACCTAAAGATTTATTTGATTATGATGAACCTGTAAATATTACCGAATTAAAAAATAATATTAATAAAATGCTTGAAAATATTGATTATGAAGATGTTTTAAAGGTTCACAATTATATAAGTATTCTTACATTAAAGAAAGATTAAATTTGCATTTAGTATATTTTTACATTAGAATATTGCTAAAGATATAAGGGGATAAGATGAGGATTGAGGCAAAAAATCTTGTAAAAATATATGGTGACAGAAGTGTTGTAAATGATGTATCATTTAATATCAATAAAGGTGAAGTTGTTTGTCTGTTAGGTCCGAACGGGGCAGGAAAAACAACTACATTTTATATGATTGTTGGTTTGATAAAGCCAAATAGCGGTAGTATTACACTTGACGGGGAAGAAATTTCGTCTTGGCCAATGCATGTAAGAGCAAAAGCCGGAATTGGTTATTTGCCTCAAGAAGCTTCAAGCTTTAGAAGTTTGTCTGTTGAAGATAATATTAAATTAGTTTTGCAGATGAATGATAAATTAACAGAGGACGAAAAGAAACGAAAATTGGAAGAATTATTATCCGAATTTGGGGTAAAAAGATTACGTAATGCTTCTGCTATATCACTGTCAGGCGGCGAAAGACGCCGTGTAGAACTTGCAAGGGCTTTGGCTGCAAGTCCTGATTTTATTTTACTTGATGAACCATTTACCGGAATTGATCCGATTGCAATTGGCGAAATTAAAGAAAATATTAGAAAATTATCAGAAGATAAAGGTTTGGGGGTTTTGATTACCGACCACAACCCAAAAGCTACGTTATCTATTACAGATAGAGCTTACGTTATTTTTGACGGTAAAATCAAAATTCAGGGTAAAAGTCAGGAAGTTGCAGTTGACCCTGTTGCTAAAGAATTTTATTTGGGAAAGGATTTCACGTTATAATGAAATTTAAATTTCCGAAAATAACAATTTATGATCGTTATATGTTCAGACAAGTTACCTTAGCATCTTTGGTGGCAATTTTGTTATTTACAATTGTCTGGATTGCACCGGAAACTCTTTTAAATACAATAAAAGATGCTTTGTCAGGTGCTTATGGTATTAAAACTGCGATTTTAATGTTATTTTATGAATTACCTAAAATTCTTGATAAAGCTTTTCCTGTAGGCTTGTTGTTAGGAACTCTTTTCACATTTGATAAAATGAGTAAAGATTCTGAGATAACAATATTTAGGGCAGTTGGAATGTCTTTTGGAAGAATTATTGCACCTGTTGTTGTTTTGAGTTGTATATTTACATTGCTATGTTTTATAACAGGAGATAAGGGAATTCCGCTTGCTGCACAAAAATCAAGAGCTATTGAAGGTTATGTGCGTACTGCACAATATATTTACACACAGAAAGATGAAACAGGGCACCCTTTAATTGCGGTTGTTGTTTCAAAATCCAGTGAAAGAAAATTAAAAAATGTTATAGTATTGGATTTTTCAAGTAAAGTTTATCAAGATGTTCATCAATTAGCTAATATTTATTCTGCAAAATCAGGATATGCATATGAAGATCATTGGGAATTAAATAACGTAACCAGTTATAACATTTCAAATGAGGGAATCTATTCTATAGGTAATCATTTGGATAAAATGGATATATTAAATGGTATTGATGCACATAATGCTTATACGCTGATGTCTTATTCCACAATGAAAGAGCGTGATATTACTAATCATAATCTTTTGCAATATGCAAAATTGCTTAAAAAAGAAAAGTTATCTGATGAATATAATTATGTATTAAATAAATATTTACAAAGATATACTCACCCTTTAGTTTGTATATTATTGGCAATTTTAGGGTGCTTATTAGGGTTTAGCAAACCTCGCGAACAAAGACTTATTGGTTTTACAATTGCGATTGGTTTGATTTTTGTTTATTATATAACTTTGCCGTTTTTTGACTTGTTGGCAGAGAAGGAAATTTTGTCGCCGTATATAACTTCAACATTTCCAATAATAGCATTTACGGCAGCTATTTGCGGATTTTACAAATCAAAGGATTTATAATATGAGATTTTGGAAACTATTTTTATTGTTAATTTTAGCATTATTTTGTACTACACCTGCAATGGCAGTAGGCGAAATTTCTATTGATAAAGATAATGGAATTTATCATATTATTTTGAAGGGTGAAAAAGTAAAGAAAAAAATTAAATTTGTTACATCTGAAGATTTGATAACAAACAGAGAAGCACATATTAAAGGTAATGCAGCATTGACAATAAATGCCGGATTTTTTGATCCGAAAAACGGTAAAACAATATCTTATGTTGTTACGGATAAAATTACTTCAGCTGATCCAATGTTTAATCCGTCATTATTGGCAAATCCCTTTTTCAGAAAAAATATGAATATGATTTTAAATCGTTCTGAATTTAGGGTAATGCAATGTGGAAATAAATTTGAATATGCAATCGTTTCGCACAAATCAGAAGTTCCTTTCGGGTGTTCTCTAATTACTTCTGCTCAAGGCGGACCTTTGATTTTGCCTGAATTAAGAATGGAAGAAGAAGGATTTATTGTCAAAGATGAAGAAGGTAATGTAACAAGAGAATCTGCTTCAGTTTTACATAAAACATCAAGAACAATAATAGGATTGAAAGGTACAGACGAATGTCATATATTGATAATCACAGATGACAATCCTATGAATTTGTACGAAGTACAAAAATTATGTAGCGAATTAAAACTTGAAAGAGCAATGGCATTTGACGGCGGAAGTTCAACTTCTATGAACTATAAAAAAAGTATAGAAGTAACCTCTCTAAAAGGTGACGGTGCCGGCAGAATGCTTAAATCATTTATGCTGGTATATTGATTTTTCTGTTTCTGCTCGGTGTTTCAGAATCTATTTTAATATAGACCCTGAATCACCGAGTAGGAACAGAAAATTACGTTTCGCAAGCTCAACTAATTTTCTAGTCAGTTCAGGGTGACAATTATATTTACCCCAGTCACCCTGAACTTTACAAATTGTAAGGAGGGGTACACTTCAACCCACCCCACCAATTGTATACTGTTGGACTGAAAGCTTAACTTACGTTATTAGAATATGTGAACGTTAGTTTAATAGATAGACTAAAGTCTACTTTACATTCTTTCATTTAGCAAAAGTAAGGTCAGCATAGTAATGCCGACCTTACCTAGCAATAATAAAATAGCGTTTTTATGCTAAGATAGTTAATCATTAAAAGTGCTGGTATCCTCTGTTCTGACAAATTTGATATACGGGTAGTTTTTATTTTTTGTAACAATAAAAGCCATTGTACAAGGATTCATGTTATGTGAACGACAAAAGCGTAATGAATTTCCGACTCTGGTATCTTTAGAATCTCCGTATTCAGAATATGCAATACTAAATTTATTATCACTATTATCCATTATAGCAATATTAATTAAAACTCCTTCATTGCATGTGTAAGTACCATTACTATGCAGTCTAAGGAAACCCCCATCAGCTAAACAGCCTTGAACTCCGATATGCACCCCTAAGCCTTCTATTAAACCGGTCAATTTAACATTATTACCGATTACTTCAACAGTAACTCTCATTTCTTGTCCGCAATTCGTATTTGAATTCTTAATTTCACTGTATGTACAACAAATTTCATCTGCAAAAATTTCATCTGCGGCTTTTTTTTGACAACACCCCAAACTGTTAGGGTCAGTTTCACACGGATCTGATGGAGGTTCAGGCGGGTCTATTTCAGGTTCATCGGTATTTCCCCTATCATAAGGCGGCGGCACAATTACATCTTGAGTTTGAGTGTTTATTGCAGTGCGCGTTTTTAAATTGAGCGAGAATGTTCTCAAGTCTTGTCCTAAAACATTTGGACCTTTTTTACCATTGATATCTATTAAAACTTGTGGAGAATTCGCAGATATTTGAGGTGTTAAACAAATACTTGAACCGTTTTTTAAACTTCCGCAAGCTCCTTTAAATTCCGGGTTGTATACACTTTTATCTTTGTTTTCATATTTATAATAAATATTAGCAAAACAATCCCTGTTACTATCCCCGCAATATTTAGAAAGTTTTAGATATTTTTTTATAAACTGTCCTGAATTACTTTCATATGTTTCGGGTTCTTCTGATGTATACATAACAGTTTTAAAATAATCTTTATTCTCAGTAATTGCTAAAGCATCAATAGCATTATTCAAACTCTTAATTTGACGTTCAAACCCTAAATCAAAAGATTTCTGTCTGTATTTAGAAACAAACACAGGTAATACGAGTGCTGATATTACTCCGACTATTACACAGGCTAACAAGACTTCGATTAAAGTAAAGGCAGCATGGGAAGCACCCCACCTAACCTCCCCCTCTGGGGAGGAACAATTTTTACCCCTGTCATGCTGAACTTGTTTCAGCATCTTTTTTGAAACAGATTCCGAAACAAGTTCGGAATGACAATTACTTTTGCCCTTAAGGGAAGCACCCCACCTAACCTGCGACTCGCTATCGCTCCCTGCACGCAGTCTC
>JAFUSQ010000060.1 GCA_017467605.1 bacterium
ACTGAAATATGAACCTTTATTTTCAGTAACAATTAAATTATCTAAAGCATTATTTAATGTCTTTGTCATTCTTTCAAACCCTAAATCAAAAGATTTCTGTCTGTATTTAGAGACAAAAACAGGTAATACAAGTGCTGATATTACCCCGACTATTACACAGGCTAATAAAACTTCGGTTAAAGTAAAGGCAGCATGGGAAGCACCCCACCTAACCTCCCCCTCTGGGGAGGAACAATTTTTACACCCGTCATTGCGAGGAGCAAAGCGACGAAGCAATCCAGACTGCCTCCTCTCCTGTCCTTCGGACACCCTCTCCCGTAGGGTGAGGGGAGCAACATTGTCACCGCAAGGGGCAAGGGAACTACATTTACCCCCACATTTACCCCTGTGCGATAGCACCGTTATATTTTTCTTAGTGAACGTTTGTGAACTTAGAAAGTTACCGATTTTATTTTGCATAACTATCTCTTAAATTTAGAATATTTCCCATTTATCTTACCTATGATTAATAATATAAACCTCATAGGTAATATTTGTCAATATTAATATATATAATATTTAGTTTTCTTGTGCAATACAAAATGTATTCTATTAATAGGAAGGTTGAATACATGGAGTTAAAGAAAAATTTTGGTTTAAGACTAAAAGAATTAAGAAAATCTAAAAATTGGACACAAGAACAACTTGCAGAGCTTGTCAGCGTCGATACAAAACATATTTCATTTTTAGAAACAGGCCGTAATTTCCCTTCCGCTGATTTATTGGAAAAATTTAAAAATGTATTTGAAGTCGATTATAAAGATATTTTTAATTTTAAATCTTACGGTTTAAACAAAAAAGACTACCAAAATCGAATAAATTCAATTTTAGATAATATGACAGAAAATCAAGTTTATTTTATATACAAAATGGTTTTAGAATTAAAATAAAAAATATTTATTATTTTAACAATATGTTGTCAATCAATCTTACTCCGCCAACCTTGCAAGCAATAAAAACTCTTGTCGAATCGTTTGCATTTTCAACTTCTTCCAAGTCGTTTTCATTCAGGAATTCAAGATATTCAAGTTCGTGATGCTCATCTAAAAATGAGTATGCCGTTTCTTTTAATGCATCTACATTTGTTATACCTTTTTGGTAGCATGCTTTGATGTTATTTAAAATTTTACTTAAAACAAGTGCGTGAACTTTATCCTCAGCAGATAAATATTTATTACGAGAACTTAGTGCAAGTCCTGAATCTTCCCTGATAATAGGACAAGGAACAATCTCAACAGGAATATTCAAATCTTTAACCATTTTTTTTATAATAATAAGTTGCTGAGCATCTTTTTGTCCAAAAAATGCAAAATCCGGCTGAACAATATTAAACAATTTGTTAACAACTGTACAAACTCCGTCAAAATGTCCAACTCGAGATTTTCCGCATAATTTGTTTACATAGAAAAACGGGGGAATAACGTACGTCAAAAAATCGTTTGTTCGCATTTGTCCATCTCCGTACATTTCATTTGGAGATGGTGCAAAAACTATATTAACACCTGCTTCATCACACATTTTATTGTCAGCTTCGAGAGTTCTCGGGTATTTATCTAAATCTTCTCCCGGACAAAACTGAATAGGATTAACAAAAACCGAAACTACAACTTTGTCACATTTTTCAACGGCTTTTTTAATAAGACTCAAATGTCCCGCATGCAAAGCTCCCATTGTAGGAACTAAACCAATGGTAAGTCCTTGTTTTTTCCATTCTTTTACTTGTTTTCTGACTTCTTCAATTTTATGTAACAACATAATTAATAAACCTCATTTTCGTTAGGGTAAACCCCGCTTTTAACATCTTCGTTAAACTGTTTTGCACAATTTAGTATTAATGATTTCATATCGGCATATTTTCGTGCAAATTTCGGGGTAAAATCCGAAAATTTACCGAAACAATCATCACAAACCATCACAAATCCGTCGCAAAATCTTCCTGCACCGCAAGATATAACAGGTACAGAAACATTTTCTGTTATCATTTTTGCAACATTTTCCGGAGTCATTTCAAGTACAATCGAAAAAACTCCTGCTTTTTCAAGTTTTTTTGCCTGTTTTAACAGTTCTTGTGCAGCTTCTTCTGTTTTACCCTGTATGAAATGTCCGCCTATAACATTCTGCGACTGCGGAGTAAACCCGATATGCCCCATAACAGGAACACCCATATTTATTGTGCATTCGATAAGCTTTTCAATATAATCATTGCAGCCTTCGAGTTTTACCGCATTAGCTCCGAATTTGACCATATTTCCGATATTTTTTAAGGCTGATGGAATATCAATTGTATAGCTCATAAAAGGCATATCCGTAACAACCATTGCACGCTTAACACCTCTTGCAACGGCTTTTGTGAAGATTGACATTTCTTCACCCCCGATACTGTTAGTGCTTTCATATCCTAATGCTGTCATCGCAAGGCTATCACCGATTAATATTACATCAATGCCGGCTTCATCAAGATATTTTGCGGTTGAATAATCGTATGCCGTAAGCATTGAAATTTTTTCGCCATTATCTTTTAAATTTTTTAGTGTCCTTACTGAAACTTTTTTCATATTGGATTAAGCCCCTTTTTTGAACCAATAATATAAAGCTCTTGCCACTCTGGTTGAACTGTGTCTGACAAGTCCTTCTTTACTGTCTTGAATAAGTTTTTTGGCAAATATTTTGATACCCATTTTTTTAACTTCATCACTATCCAGTAAAACAGGATATGAATTTGATTGCTGATACTTATCTGCAAGGTTTTCCGGCAGATAGTCATTTACTAAAACAGCATCAACAATTTTGTTTGATCCGGCATGTTTTACCAATGCTTTTAAATGATCTGAAACTTTGTAATCATCAGTTTCTCCGGGTTGAGTCATAATGTTGCAAACATATATTTTTTTTGCTTTTGATTTAACAATTTCTTCTGAAATCTCTTTTATCAAAAGATTTGGTATAACACTTGTGTATAAGCTACCCGGGCCTAAAATAATTAATTCGGCATTTCTTATGGCTTGAATTACATCAGGTAAAGCTTTACAATTTTCAGGTTCCGTAAATAATCTTTTAATTTTGCCGTTAGCCTCCGGAATTGTAGATTCCCCATGAACAATCCTGCCATCTTCCATTTCAGCAACAAGCTTCATATCATCTAATGTTGCAGGCAAAACTCTACCTCTTATTGATAAGACTTTTGAAGATGCTCTAACCGCTGAAACCATATCTCCGGTAATATCACACAGTGCAGTTATAAATAAATTTCCAAAGCTGTGACCTTCTAATCCTTCTCCGTTATTAAATCTGTATTTAAACAGTTTATTAACCAGATCTTCATCATCAGCCAATGCCGTAATACAATGTCTAATATCTCCCGGAGGTAAAATTCCCAAATCTTCACGTAATCTGCCTGAACTTCCGCCGTCATCACCGACTGTTACAATTGCAGTTAAATTGTTTGTTATATTTTTAACACCGCTTAATAGCATTGACAATCCGGTTCCGCCTCCCACAGCGACAATTCTTGGACCTCTGTTTAATTTACGGCGTCTGTATAAATGTTCTAATAAAACATCATTATCTCTATCTTCTTCCATATCAAGAATAGAAAGATTAGTCTTTTGCCAGCCTTTGAAAAATATTGCAGCACCAAACATTATAATACCAAAAGCCAGCCACTCGGTTGAAATTTTTGTTGCTACTTTACTAATAAACTGCATAGTATTAAAAATCGGCTGCAAATCAAACAATATTAAAATTCCAACTGTCATCAATGCAGTTCCAAGCAGAATTAAGGCAAACCATCTTTTTACCTGTAATCCCGGTATTAACCACCCTGCTTGTTTTGGCATTTTTATCTTCTTCATCATATTTACAACTTTCTGTTTTTTGCTATTAAATTAAAAATCTTGTCATTCTAAACCTGATTCAGGATCTTAAAATTTTTAGTTTATCTTACACCCAGCCTGATTTTAGCGCATTTTTATAATTATACGGCAACGGTTCAATTACTTCTCTTGCCTGAATTATCAATTCTTTAGCATTCGATAATTTATTTGAAAAATGTATAGAATCTGCTCTAACAATTGTTCTTTCGCCTACGTTATTAGGCAATTGAGAATTTTGCAAAAGCCCTTTTAATCTTTGGATTGACATTTCAGTATTTTCCAAATCCCTTGCTGAAAAATCTATGTTTCCATTAACGTCATACATTTTTTCAAGGTGAACTTCGTGTGCAACTTGAATGTTTTCTTCCTCCGCAACAGTGGCAAGAGTTTCACCTGTCGCTCCGTAATATACAAGCCATTGTGAACATTTTTTTATTGCTTTAGCAATAGTTCTTGAAAATTCTAAATCTTCCATAGCCTGACGATACATTGCACCATGCGGTCTGACATGCTCAATTTCCATATTATAAGCTTTTGCAAATGTCATAATTGCGCCTACCTGATACATAACAAGAGCCTCTAACTCATCTTCATCAAGCTCCATTTGGCGATACCCGAATCCTTGAATATCATCAAAGCCAATATGAGCACCTACTACAATATTTTTTTCTTTTGCCTGCAGCAATGCTTCTTTTATCGTTAATGGATCTCCTGCGTGAAATCCGCAAGAAATATTAACAGAACTAACATAATCCAATAATCTTGACTCGGTACTGTTCTTATAAATCCCGAAACTTTGGGCTAAATCACAGTTAAAATCAATATTTTTAATACTTTTTCTCTCTAAAACATTTTGCATAATTAATTATCCCAATATAAATAAATCCTGACTTGATTATACACAATCAAAAATATAAATCTATCTCTTTATATTTTCTTAATAGAAAGAAATTCAATAACTTAATCTTCGTTAATAGAAAAATTTTGAGGCAATTCCTTTTCAACTTCAGCCATAAATTGTGAAATACTCATGCTAAATGCACCTGAAAGCTTGAATAAAGTCGTTAATTGAGGATCTTTAACTTCACGTTCCAAATCACTCAAAACAGAAACGGAAAATTAAAAATGGAGGTAAGAGTAAATATGACAAGAATTACTCTGCCCCGATGGGGAGCACGAAATGCCAATAGAGAGTTAATTTGCTCGTATGGTTTAATGCAAAACTCTTGAGATACCATAATTGTACCCCTCCTAACCTCCCCCTCTGGGGAGGAAAAAATGTAAAATCTTCTGCCCCGATGGGGGAAGTGACACGAAGTGCCGAAGGGGAATAAACCCGTAGGGAAAGTTATGAAATTCTTCGGGACTTGATTTTAAAAATTCCTCATTATATTATCCTATTAGTCGAAAGTAAATAAGTTCAAGTTTGGAATCTTGAAGGAAAGAAGGTAAAAATGAAAAACGGAATTCACCCTGATTATAAGAAAACTACAATCAAGTGTGTTTGTGGAAACGAAATTGAAACAGGATCAGTAGTAGACGGTTTAACAGTTGAAATTTGCAACAACTGCCACCCATTCTACACAGGTCAACAAAAAATATTAGACTCTGAAGGCCGTGTTGAAAGATTCAACAAAAGATACGGTAAGAAAAACTAATATTTTTAATAGAATACTGAAAAGACCGCTTATGCGGTCTTTTTTTATGAAATTTAAAAAGTCAAATCTTCCGAGATTCCACACTACGCTTCTGTTTGACACGGAAGATTTGACCTTCTTAATGAAAAGTAACGCAAGGTCCGCATTGCTATGCCGACAATAATCTCCCCTATTTCGCAGTATTCAGCACATATCTTGCGGCATTGGTTGCAGGTTCTACTGTACTATCATGGAATATTACAGGATAAATATCTGTCATATGCTGTGCATCATTTTTTACTACACATTCCTGATAATTTTCATCACCTACCATTAAAGTATCACCATTTGAACAGGTAACTTCTTTGTTTGGCTTGGTTGGTCCGTTTACATCTATCCAGCCCCAACAGGAACTTCCATAAAATTTTGCTATGGTTTCTCCGGGTTCTAGATGGCAATTATCTGGATCCGGACTGAAATGCACCTCAGAACCGTCACTTAAGGTATAGTAAAAAGTTTCCTCAAAAACTCCATATGTACGTGACACGACATCAGAATGATTATAACCATGGTCTGAAAAATTAAACCAACCATGATATGTACTTCCTGACAATGTAGCGTTAAATATCGCCCAAAATGAAGCTTCCGTTTCAGGGTGTGCTTCGCCAAACTTTGTCTGCGGAGTTGTAAGAAAGTTTACATTAGTATCGGCAAAATCAAAGCCATACTGAGCCTTTGACATCAAAGCTGCCTGAGATAATGTTGAAATTGTTTTCTTAAACTGACTTCTGAATTTATTGGCATTTGTATTCGCAATCAGTGTCGGTATAGTCATTGCTGCGACTACTCCGATTACACCAAGTGTTATTAGGACCTCGGCGAGAGTGAATGCAACCTTCTTGCCCCCTCTCCCAAACCCTCTCCCACAAGGGGCGAGGGAACCAACGTTGTCACCCTGAACTTTACAAAGCGAACCAAAAATTTTTAGATTCTGAATCAAGTTCAGAATGACAAAATTTTTGTGTGAGCCTGTATCCGTCGGCGCAGCCGTTAGGTGTTTCAGGGTCTTTTTTGAAATGGATTCCGAAACGAGTTCGGAATGACAAATTGTTTGTACCCCATCTAGTCTCCCCCTTGGAGAAGGAACATTTTTGATAACTTCTCTTTTCATAATAACTTCCTTTCTGTTTATAATCTTATTTAAAATTTAAAACATGTATATTATATCATACATTAATGTATATTTCAATACGCTTTATAGTATATTAAATTGTTAATATCATTAATAAATGAATTATGATGATTTTTGTAAGAATTTTGGGGTAAAATTAAAGTATTACAGGCTTTTTAAAAAGTTTACACAAGAACAGCTTGCCGAAAAACTTGAAGTAGATGCCCACTACATTAGTGATATTGAATGCGGGAGAAGAAATATAACATTTAAAACTCTTTGGAAACTTTCTAAAGCAATCGGAACAGATACTTACAAATTTTTTCAATTTGATAATTAAATTTTATCCCTTTGCCATGACTTAAAATATCGTGTATCATATTCTAAAGATTTAGGGAGAATATTATGGAAGAAAGAAACAATAAACCGGTTGTTAATTTAATTTCAAAGCCGGACAACATGTTAAAAACAATTTATACGGCATGCAGAACCTGCTATAGCGCGGATTATCCGATAAATATTTATCAAAGCACAGATGATGAAGAAAAAATGTTAAAGCTTATCAAAAGGGTTGTCGGTTCAGGGCACTATTCAACTATCGAACATATTCAAGTAAGTTTTGCCGTATCAAATGTATCAAGAGCATGCACTCACCAGCTTGTCAGACACAGACATATGTCTTTTTCTCAAAAATCGCAGCGCTATGTAAAAGAAAAAGGTCAATTTGATTATATAATTCCCCCAACCATTGATAAAAATCCTGAATTAAGAGAAAAATTTATCAATTTTATGGGACAAATTTCAGAACAATATCAAGAATTTGTTGAAGCCGGAATTCCTGCAGAAGATGCCCGTTTTGTTATGCCAAATGCAGCAGCCAGTTCACTTGTTACAAGCTTAAATTTAAGAGAATTAATTCACCTTGCCAATTTGAGACTTTGCACAAGAGCACAATACGAAATCAGATGTCTTGTTAAAGGTATGTGTGATGCCCTAATTGCAGAAGAACCTTGGTTAAAAGATTATCTTGTTCCAAAGTGCGAAAAATTAGGATTTTGTGATGAAGATAAATCATGCGGACGAAAAATCACAAAAGATGAACTTTTCGAAAAGGCAGGATTGTAATTGAAAGCATTAATTCAACGAGTTAAAAGAGCATCTGTATCAATTGAAGGCGAGCTTTTTTCTTCAATTGGTTTTGGACTGTTGGTATTCTTAGGGGTTGAAAAAGGCGACGAAAAAATCAATGCAGAAAAATTAGCTGAAAAACTGATTAATTTGCGCATTTTTGAAGACGCAAACGAGAAAATGAATTTGTCCTTAAAAGATGTAAAAGGAGAAATGCTTATTGTTTCTCAATTCACATTATGCGGAG
The DNA here is from genome assembly GCA_017467605.1 of bacterium. Taxonomy (GTDB): domain Bacteria; phylum Cyanobacteriota; class Vampirovibrionia; order Gastranaerophilales; family Gastranaerophilaceae; genus Zag111. Next base: position 8,095 of record JAFUSQ010000060.1, read on the forward strand.
ATTGCAAAAAAGGTACACGCCCGAGTTTTGACAAATCAGCCCCACAAAACACAGCCAATGAACTCTATGAGTATTTTATTGAAAGAATAAAACAAAATCATATTCCGCTAAAAACAGGAAAATTCGGGGCTATGATGGAAGTTGAATTGATAAATGACGGACCTGTAACATTTATGGTTGAAAAGTAGCAACTCTATTTTTTTGTTATATAATACTTTGTATAATAATTGAGTTGAAAGAGGTAAGGATATGAATACGGTAACTATAGTCGGCAGAGTAGGCAGAGATGCTTCAGAAGGTTTCAGAGCTTTTGATTCAGGTAAAATGAAAGCTAACTTTTCTATCGCAGTAAACAGATGGGATTCTAAAACAAAATCAGAAGTAACAGACTGGTTTAACATTGATATTTGGGATAAACAAGCTGAATTTGCGGCAGAATACGTAAAAAAAGGCAGACTTGTTGCAATTGACGGGTCCATTGCAACAAACCGCTGGGTTGATAAAACTACAGGAAGCGAAAAAGAATCATTTTATATAAGAGCAAACACAATAAAATTATTAGGCTCTAAAAGAGATGTTGAAGACGTAGCATAATGATTATAAATTCTAATACTGTCGGTATTATAGCAGATGATTTAACAGGTGCAAATGATACCGCATTACAATTCAAATTAAACGGCGCAGACACAAATATTTTACTAAATACTGATATTGAGCCGATTACAAGCAATGCTCAAATGGCTTGGGCAATATCTACGGAATCAAGAAATATTTCGCCGCAAGAGGCTTTTGAAAAAGTTAAAAATGCCGCAAAATATTTTGTAGATAAGGTAAATCCTGACTTTTTCTACAAAAAAATTGATTCTACAGTCAGAGGAAATATTGCCGTGGAAGTCTTGTCAATGCTTGAAGTTCTTGGTTGGGACGCCGCAATTGTCATGCCTGCATTCCCGCAGGAAGGAAGAACAACAGTCGGAGGATATCATCTTTTGAAAGGTATTCCGATTGAACGCACAGAAATGGCAAGAGACCCGCATTCTCCTATATCTGAATCTCATTTACCGACTTTATTAAGGACCCAACTTGGCGAAAATCTCGAAGATTTGGTTGATAGCATTAAGTTAAAAACTATTATGGACGGAGCCGGTCCAATCCTAAAGAAAATAAATAAACTCGTAGAAAAAGGGGTTAAAATAATTGTTGCGGATTCTGTTTCAACAACGGATTTAGAACAAATTGTTCTTGCTATGAGCAAATCTGACTACAAAATTTTACCTGTAGGAACGGCAGCAGCAGGAAAAGTTTTGAGTAATACATGGTTTTCCGACAATAATGAAAATGAAGTGCTGCCTGTTAAACTTCCTAAATTACCTAAATTTATCGTTTCCGGAAGTGCAACACAAATTACCGCAAATCAAATTGACAAATTTGAACAAAGCGAAGAATACGAAGAAAACAGTCTTGTGATTGAATTGAATATGAACACAGTCCTTGCAGGAGTTCAAGAAGATTTAGTTAACAGGATTGTTTCAAATCTAACAAATGACAACATAGTTCTGGTACATACTTCAAAATTACTTGCTAATTTTAACGGATTTACGGAAGATTCAATGGATTTGACAAAATCAGGTTTGGCAAATACCGTAACAGATTTTCTTGCAGAACTGTCACGCAGAGTTCTAACTAATAAAAAAGCTATTTTAATAACACTTGGAGGAGAAACATCTTACAAATGCTGTAATTCAATCCAAGCAAATCAATTACAATTAATAGATGAAGTTTTACCTGCAATTGCACTTAGCAAAAATGCCAATTCAGATCAATGGATTGTTACAAAATCAGGGAATTTAGGAAATACAAATACCTTGATTGAAATATTAAAATATTTTGAAAAACACGAAGAATAATATGGAAAAAATAGCAATTACAACAGGTGATCCAAACGGCATAGGGACTGAAATAACAATCAAGGCCCTAAATGAGCTTAATTTAGCCGAAGATAAAATTGTACTGATATCCAACAAAAAAATTCTCAGCTGCTACGGTAAATTAAACAAAAATTATGAAATAATTGAAGTTCCGTATGATATAGAAAATATCAAACCGGGAGAAGTTACTAAAGAAGCCGGAGAGTTTTCTTTTTTGTCACTAAAAACAGTATGCAAGTTAAAGCCCAAAGCCATTGTTACCGCGCCTGTTGCAAAAAATGCAATGCACCTTGCAGGCCATATTTTTAACGGACAAACAGAAGTTCTTCAAAAATATCTGGCTCACGACAGGCAGCTTGCTGAAATGCTCTTTGTTGCAAACGATTTTAGAGTTTTGTTGTTAACCCGTCATTGTCCACTCAAAGATATTTATTTGACAAAAGAAATTGTCGTAACAAAGATACAAAACCTGGTTGAAACTTTTAAAAAGCAATTCCACATACAGAATCCAAAATTTGCACTATGCGGATTTAATCCTCACGCAGGAGAAAACGGGATTTTAGGCAGAGAAGAAACAGATATTTTAATCCCTGCAGTTGAAGAATTAAAAAGACTTGGAGTAAATATCACAATGCCGTTGCCGTCTGATACTTTATTTATTAAAGCCGGTCAAAATTATTTAAAAGAAAATCATCAAGAATTTGACTGCTATATTGCAAACTACCATGATCAAGGCTTAATTCCGATAAAAACAATTGCAGGAGAAAAAACCGTAAATATGACAATCGGACTTGATATAATAAGAACATCTCCGGGGCATGGAACAGCATTTGACATTGCAGGTAAAAACATTGCAAATCCAAACGGAATGATTGAAGCTATAAAAGCAGTTTTGTAATTTATTTTAATCTTACTATACGCTTAAAATATTCTGTATCGTTCTTTGCTTTAACTGCACAGGATATTCCACTATAATAATTATTTTTTTCAATGTTGCAGTATATATTTTCATCAGTATAAGCCGTACCAACATCACCCATTGGCCTTAACTCTCCATCAACAAATTCAAAAGTAAATATATCAAATCCCCACCTATTTGGAAGCTTGTCAATACCATTTATATCAGTCGTAATATAAATTCCATGTGTTCCATCTGCTACATTTTCAAACATCAATAAAGTTCCGTCAGGCAGTACCAATTGTCCATCATTCATTATACCGAAATCAACCATGTTAACACCACTCATATTTTTAAAAATATCAGATGATGTTGTCTTTATGCAATTTTTAATATCTCTGCCTGTTGGCCCGCAATCCTGAGTCCCTTTCAAATATCTTGCAAAAGTTTTGTAAAAAGAGCCATGAGAATAAGTTGAAGGGTCTAAAGAAACGTCATCTGCTTCCATTTGTTTAAAAACTTGTTGTAATACCGAATATATTTTAAAAAACTGCGTTCCCATTTTTCTTGCGTTGCTATCGCTTATCAAATTCGGAATAGTCATTGCTGCAACAACACCGATTATACCGATAGTTATGAGAATTTCTGCAAGGGTGAAAGCGACTCTGCCCATACGGGAAGCTCCCCAACTAGCCTGCGACTCGCTGGCACTCCCTGCACGCAGTCTCGCAAAAATCGTTCCTCGTTTGCTCGAACTTGTGTCCCCCATTTGGGAGGAACAATATTTACCCCTATCACCCTGAACTTTACAAAGCGAACCAAAAATTTCTAAGCCCATAAAAATATACCTCATTTAACGATTTTTATCTAAATAGTGTCATATTATATATTTTATTATGCAATATTTGCATACTTTTGTCAATATTTAGTTAAATAAAATTGTTTAAATACCCCGGGTAATATTTTAACCTGATATCGGGAAATAAGATGACAGATACGAAGAAATATTTAGGAACAAGAATTCAAGAAATACGAAAACAAAAAGGCTTAAAACAATCAGAACTAGCCGAAATTGTTGATATTGACCCGAAACATATGAGTAAAATTGAATGCGGGAGATGTTTCCCTTCATTTGAATTACTTGATAAAATTGCAGAAGTTTTACAAAAACCGGTTTCTGATTTTCTGAATACAGAACATCTTCAAAGCCGAAAACAATTGACAGAACAACTTGTTAAAAAATTAGAAGAAGCTTCTGATGAAAAATTTAAAACTGTATATAAAATACTTAATGAAATATTATAATTCTTTTTCTTTTAAGATTTTTTCATACTTATCGAGATTTAAGAGAATTTGTTCAGCTTCAAGATCTTTCTCATTAAGTTCTTCAGGAGAAACATTCAATTCTTTTGCACGTTTTAAAACGTTCATATCTGCTTTTGCTTGAACTGCTATTTTTAATATTTCCGGCATGTTAATCGCAGTTGGATTATCACTTGACAAATTCTGATAATAACTATCTTCATAATTTTGGTTTAATCGTAATTTCCAATTTGTATTGTTTTCACTTCCCCCTTTGTTGTAAGTTTTGTCAATTCCAAAAAAATCAGCGAATGATATTTGAATTTTTTTACAAGTCAAAAATAATTCTGCAAATTTTGCTTTTACCCATTCTTTATCATTTTGGGCAATTCGTTGGCAAAATTCATCACGTTTTTGAGCTCTTTGCGGATTTGAATTTAAAAATCCTGCAAGATACAAAGGGTTCCAAGCATAATGAGATTTTATCCATTCTTTTTTTATCATTTTCATTGCCGGATCAGAATCGTGAGAACCGACTAATCCCCAATCATATTGATCTTGTGATTGTTCTGCTCTCATATATTCCAATTGTGTTATTCCCGGTAGATGATTAATATCATGATAAATGTAATTAAATGTAGGGGTATCCGTACACAAATCCTCCCAAACAGGATAATTTTTTTCTATACCATGCTCCTTTAATGCAGGTATTATAATTTCATTTATAATTCTTTTATAGTTTCCATTTGGATCAACGTCATACATGTTGGAAATATTATTTGCTCTAAATTTTGCTAAATCTACATGCCCGTCGTTTATTACAACAGAATTTTTGTCATAAATATAAGGATCTATTAGACCCAGCGCATGATCAATGCGTATATTATCAAAATCTTGAATAGCAGCTTCTAATTTTTTCTTCAGATAAATTCCGGCTTTACCAAGTGTGCCATCTGAATTGAACAATTTATTAGGGTCTAAAACCGGAATATCCCATAATTGAGGGCCATATTCTCCACCATCAGGACAACCCATTCTATAATCTTTTAAAAATAAGTCTTGATTAGCCCACTCATCTGCTTTTGAAAATCCTACAAGCAGGTCGCTTATGTATTTGAACCCTAATGATTTTCTGAATTTGGTATTGTTTTTCACCTGTTTATCGATTAAAAATTGTCCGAAAATGTATGCATCAAAATCATCTCTGGAACGATTTACTAATTGTTTATATCTATTAATTGCATTTGGATTATGGGCTTTTATTTCGTTAATTAGTTCCCTATCCTTTTTGTCCCATTTTAAAAAATCTTCTGTTGTATATATTTTTGCTAAAATATTAAATAAAGCTTCTTTATATACAATATCTCCCTTTTCTTTTTTAAATTGTTTAAATTCTTCATTCAATGCAAGCGCATTAGGATTACCTTCCGCAACTTTTTGTTTAAAGTTTTTATTTGCAATTTTTATACAATAATCGTAATTTGCAAAAGCTTCAGGAAAATTTGAATATGCATAATTCTGTCCGTTTGATTCAACTTTGTTAAAAACAGAGTTTAGAGTTTTAGGAGAAATAATATTGGCATATTCATCTTTTGTTAATTCATTGAAATCTAAAAAAAGATAATTTTTAGTAAATACTGTTGATTTATAAGGAGATATTTGTCCGGCATTACGAATAACTCCAACAGGCCCTAATTGATTAGAATTAAAACCGTGAAGCATTTCAAAAGGAATAAGCATTGAAGCTGTTTTTCCGTATGGAGAACCGATTCCAATATTCGGATTGTCTTCCGGGTAACTTGTACCATGAATTATCATTGCAACTTCTTCCGTACCGAGATAATCAAATGCCCTTTGTAAAGTATTCTCTCTGTAATCTCGTTCTTCGTCCGGTCTTAACCGACGTTCAAAAGAAAATATATTATTTTGATAATTACAAATTTTTCCTATCTGCATATATAATCCCTAAGCATCAATATCTTTATTGTAGTATAAATACACCTAAAAATTTTTTTTGCCCCGGGTTTTTAAAATTTTAATTTACATATTTACTTTTATTGATGTTTTTAGTAAAATAACTATGTTTATTATTGGGATTGAGGTATCTATATGAAATATGAAAATGTATTTGCACTATTAGAAGAAATTACCATCAAAAATGGGGAAAAAGTATCACTCGGCATGAAAACTAAATGGGGTTGGAATGAGCTTACTTATAAGGGTTTAGGATTATTATCAAGGAGACTTGCCTGTCATCTTATTAATGATTTGCAAATTCCAAAGGGTGAAAAGCTTGCAATTTTATCAGAATCAAAACCTGAATACGGGGCATGTGTTTTTGGGTCTGTTCTGTCAGGGTTAACCACTGTTCCGCTTGATAATAAACTTACAATTTATGAACTTGAATCAATCTTAACAAATTGTAACCCTGTAGTTTTGCTTACTTCAAACGCAAATTATCACAAAGCTCTTGAATTAAAAGAAAAAGTAACCTCAATTAAACATATTATTTTAATGGAAGCCTCATCTTATGAAAATACTGAAATTCAAAGTATTTATTCACTTCCTGAAATTTATGAAGCTAAATGGAGAAGACAACCGCTTAGCGCAACTGCATTTTTAATATATACATCAGGAACAACAGGAAATCCTAAAGGGGTTGAAGTTACATTTAAAAATATGCTTGCTCAAATGCATGACCTTCGTCAAGCCCTTGAAATAATTTTACCAAGCGGTGAACCAATGAGAATGCTCTCTATTCTCCCTATGAACCACTTGTTTGAACTAACGGTAGGATTTTTTATATTCTTACACTACGGATATTCAATTTATTATCCGCAAAGTCTTAAACCTAAAGATATTATGGACGTCATGACTGAAAAGAAACTGAAATTCATGATTACCGTCCCAGCTTTCTTGAAACTTTTAAAGACTTCTATTGAATCAGAAATAAGCAAAAAATCACCGCTTATTCAAATAATGTTCAAATTGTGCTACGAAGCAGCAAGATTTGTTCCGCTTAAACAAAGAAAATATTTATTCTCTCAAATCCATAAAAAATTCGGCGGTGAATTTTTCGGTTGTATTACAGGTGGCGCACCTTTAGATACTAAAGTAGGAAATTTCTTTGAAAGAATAGGTATAAAAGTTTACCAAGGTTATGGCCTGTCTGAAACCAGCCCTGTCGTCGCAGTAAACAGAGGTAAATATCAGGATATGAAATCCGTAGGTCAGGCACTTACATCTTTCGAAGTTAAAACTGATGAAAATACAGGAGAGCTAATGCTCAAAGGGCCTTCAATTATGAAAGGCTACTACAAACGTGAAGATTTGACATCAGAAGTTATTACACCGGACGGCTGGCTTCATACAGGCGATATCGCAACGGTTGATCCTAAAACAAAACTTATTTACATAACAGGCAGAATTAAAAACATGATTGTTCTATCAGGCGGTAAAAAAGTTTTCCCTGAAGAAATTGAATCAGTTTTAGAACAAAGCACTAATTTCGCGGAAGTATGCGTTCTCGGTATGAAAAGAACTTTTGGAGAAAAAGACGGTTGTGAAGAAATCGCTGTTGTTATAGTCCCTGCACCTGATTACGCTTCTCAATTCTCTGAACGCGATAATCTTGAAGCAGCTATTCAAAATGAAGTTAAATATCTTTCTACAAGACTTGCACCATACAAAAGACCAATCAAAGTAATTGTAAGAACAGAAAATCTTCCTCGCACGACAACAAGAAAACTTAAACGAAACGAAATTAAAAAAATGCTGAGTGAACTTGAATTGGCAAAAGTTTAATTTTACATATAATAGAAAGCGGAGCAATGTCATAATGACATTGCTCCGCTTTTAAAATTTCGGGATGACAAGATTCGAACTTGCGACCCCTGCGACCCGAACACAGTGCGCTACCAAGCTGCGCTACATCCCGAGGGGTTCCTATAGGATTACACTATCACAAAATTATCATTTTGTGAAGTGCGCTACCACCTCTCGCAAAAACGATACTTAATCGTTTTCTTTATCTTGGATTTGCTCCACGCTCACAGAATTTCGTATCAGCGGCTTCACCGCAGTATACTCAATCTGTTCGCTATCCGGACTCGTTTCACTACGTCCGTCCGCAAATCCGCTCGACAGAGTGCTACATCCATAGGGGTAGGGGTAAATAATATGGTACTTAACCATATCGTTTACTGTTATAATGTTATCACAAAACTTTTGTTTTGTGAAGTGAACTATTTATGTAAAAAAATGTTAATATCTTAGCAACATTTTTAATTTACGCATTTTATAAAAACGACATTTAATCAGGATTTATAAAGCATGGACTATATAAAATGCGGTTACAAAATAGAAACCTCATGCGAAAATGGCAAAACTAAAATATATGCCGGAAAAGCCAATGGATTTTATTTACCCAACAAAGAAACTACTATCGATAATGATGGTACAGTCACTATTGTTAGGAAATATGAAAACGGCTTGACAGTTACAAGCAAAAAACAGGGAAAAACAGGAAAATTCAGAGTAACAAGGATTGCGACAAGAGAACTTACTCAACCTTTATATGATGAAGAATCCTCTATACGCAAAGCTTCGAAAGGAATAGTACTCAGTGAAGAAACTATAAAAGCATTCGCTAAACTACCGGATAGATTAAAAGCTGTTTGTGAAAATTCGATAGAATATATTATTGAAAACGCAAGAAAGGCTATAAAACGATAATGGAAATATTTATATCAAGGAGTGGTAACTTAGAGACTAAAACCATGCACTACCAAATTGCAGGTCAGGATAGGACATCTATTCATACCTATCGACCAGGGCATGAAGATGAAGCTCCGTGTACTTCCAGAGTAATTGAACAAAATGGTGATGAATTTATTTCCAGTATTGATGAAAACGGATTATATGTTCGTAAAGAAAAAATTAAAGGGAAAATGAGAGTAACTGAAATAAATCAGCGAGGACTTGTTCTTTACAAAGAATTATTTGGGAAACCCGGAGAACCTGATTTATCTAAAATATCACTCAATATTGAATCTATAAAATTATATAAAGATTTACCGCCGGACTTAAAAGAAACTTGTAAAGGGATTATTAAAATATTATCAGATATGGCATATAAAGCATTAAAATAATGCGTTATTAAGAGAAGCGGGGCGAACAACAAGTTGTTCGCCCCGCCGCATTTATTAAAATTCAAATTCTTTTTTATTTAAAATCTCATATTCTTCAACTGTTACGGTATCAGGTGCAAGAGCTTTTTCTTGCAGACCTTTTTTAAGAATTTTAGGTAATTTTTTCAGCAGTTCATCATCGGCAATTGCAATATCACGACATTTTTGAACAGATATTGCTCTAATTACATTTTCTGAAGGTGCACTTTCTTTTGATAAACCTTCTTGAATTTCATAACTTGCCCAATCAGCCGGCAATTCGTCTATATTAGCATAACCTTTATCACCGGTAAGCCTTTTATTTGTTTCTTTTTCCAAGATATCTTGAACATATTTCTTCTGAGATTCAAAATGATTTGGAACTACAATCTTTTCACCTATAACTTCTTCAGGGGCACGACCTTCGTGTTTTTCGAATAATTCTGCGCTTCTTTGAAGATGAGCTATTTCCATAGCTAAAAATTCTTCCCAGATAGAACGCATCATTTCATCGACTTCATCTTCGTAACAAGTATAATAGTTACAAACCTCCATAAATTCATGAAGCAATAATTTTTCATATAAAGACTCTGTAGGATCAATTAAAGATTCATACATATTTACGTGTTCTTCTTCGACGTCTTTAATTTCAGCATATGTTGCACGCAAATTTTGATTGCCATACTGCATACCATGTTCTGCGTAAAAATTATGAGTTTGTTGTTCTGCCGCAACAAGAGTTAAAATATTAACTTTTGTTTGAGGAGAAGCACTTGTTTTATTATAAGGCTTGCGAAGTCTTATAATATTACAATTGTGATGATGCTGCGTAGGTCGACCGATTAAAACATCAGTTTGAGATTGGACAATTGCATTAGGGCTAATACCATGTGTCATATATGCCCATTGAGCATATCGATACAAATGGTCAAAATCTTCTAAAAGCCCAAAATCATATGTTTCTTTTACATACGGATCGGGTTCATTTTGTGCAAGCCATGCGGTTAAATCAACTGCAACTTGTTCATAGCCGAGAGTTGTTTCCAATACTGATTGATCACTTGGGGTTAACCAGTTTACGGTTGTTTGTTGTGCATCTTCAATTCTTTTAGTCATGGCAAGAAATTCTTTTACTTCTTCATCATCAGAAAATCTTGCAAAAGCATGTTTAAAATTCCACGCTTCAACTTCTATTCCGTTCATCAAAATTTGACGAGTCCTGCTATAACAATCGACCTCATTTTTATTAAATTTTCTCTTGGAAATATCCTGCCAAGTCCTAATTTGCTTATCTAAAGCAATACCTTTTTCTTTTAACGGATTAAATGTCATAAAATACTCCTTTCATAAATTTGATATATGAAAAGTGCAATAATTTAATCAGTCAATCCGGTTAGTAAAAAAACAGACTAATATTACCAACTGTTAGAAATATCCCGTTTTAAATAATCCATATTTCCTTTTTTTAAAATCCAGCCGGTACATAAAAACCCGTTAGACACATCAGATGAATTATAATCACATTTATAACTGCTAACAAAATCAATTGAAGTATCGTATGTTAAAAAAGCCTTGTCAGCAATTCGGAAACAAAAATAATCCATTCCGGCACGATTTGGAGGTTTAGGACCATTTAAATCAATCATAAGATTCCCTGTCAAACCGTCAACAGTATTTCCGGCAGACCAAAACATAAAAGAGACTCCATTTATCAACATACCTTGAGATACAGAAGTTCCATAAGCACCCGGTTGAAAAATAAAATCATTATCACCAAATAACGGCTTATATTTATCCTTTGAAAAACATTTATCAGAACCATTTTGACAAACCAAAGCTATTTTCATATGAGGTTTGAATATTTCAAACAAATTTTTCGCTCCGTCAATTGAATCTCTTTCTGCATTATTCCAACCTTCGGGAGTTCCATTTTCAACAATTGCAAGTTTATAAGCTTGATTAAATATAGAATAAGCTTCTTTTAATTTGTTCACAGTAATTTGTTCATTAATTTTTGCAATAAGCGTGGGAATAGTCATCACAACAACAATCCCGATAATCCCCAAAGTTATCAGAACTTCTGCGAGAGTAAACCCATTTTTTAGTTTAGTATTTTTCATAGCTTGCTCCATTTTCATAAAGATTTATTAAAAATAATATATCAAATTCATGTCATTATATATCACAATTGACTCATTATGTCAATTTATTGAACCGAATGTTAAAATTAATAATTATGATAAAAAATAAACTTTCAGCACTAATGGGAGCAAAACGAATAAAAATATATGAACTGCAAAAACTTTCAGGGATTAGCAGAAGCACTATTACAAGACTGTATTACGACAAAACAAATACAATAAGTCTTAATACTTTAGAAAACATATGTAAAGCTCTTGAATGCACCCCAAATGATTTATTTGAGATTATTTAATTCTTTTTTCCAGATATGTAAAAAATAAATCGCAAGAATAAAATAAGTTATCCACATTATTATGGTTGCAAAACAGTTTGAGCCGTTTAAATATGCATCAATCCACATTAGAGAAGAAACCCCGTTCACAATAAGCCACACATACCATTGTTCAATACAGCGTTTTACCGTTAAAATTTGTCCGATAACAGAAAAAACTAAAGTAACAGAATCATAAACAGGACTTCTGTCATTCAAATGCAATAAAATTGAATAACATATAACAAAACCGACAAGAGCAGTAAATAAATATATAATGCGTTCTTTGTCTGTTAAACTTGTTTTAATTATTTCATTTGTACCGACTTTTAAATGCTTTTTCCATTTAAAAATACCTATAATTTGCATCGGTAAAAAATATCCCGCATACAATGCTAAATTCCCATACAATTGATTTTTTAAAGAAATAAACGAATAACATAAAGTTCCTGCAAGACCGAAAAAATAGCATGAAATTTTCCCTTTTCCTGCCAAAATCGTATAACTTATTCCACAAATTGCAGATATCAAGGCAATTTTATCGTCATTTATCACTAATGAAATTATTATGATAAGTAAAATTTCGAGAGGAAATATTATTCGCTCAATTCTACCCCAACCGTTTAATTCTTTTTTTAAAATTTCTGAAAATTTCATTCATTACACATATTATATGAAAAATAAATTATAATAAATATTTACTTTTAAATATGTATGTTGTCTACTTGTTAGTAAGATGAACGTTAGCCTGACAACTAAAATTTTGACAAACAAAGCCTTGTTAAAAGGTCTTGAAAAAATATCCGAACATGGAACATCATTTGCCGCCGGAACATCTCTTTTTATGTCTCTGAGCGTTCGTCCGCTTGCAATTTTTACAACTCCCGACACCGAAAAAGAAAATAAGCAATATGCCGCATCAAATTCAATATGCTCAGGTTTATTAAAATTTGCAATGGTTGAAGCAATTGCTCTGCCAATAGAAAATGCAGTCAAAAATATAGATAAAAATCCTGATAAATTTTTAAAATCTTCAACCATAAAAAATCTAACAAATAATTCAAAAGATTTAGCCTCATCAAGAAGTTATAAACTTCTTACGCAGATGTTTAAATTAAGCTCCGGTTTGCTTACAGCGATACCAAAATCAATTCTGACAATTGCATTTATCCCGATAATTATGGATAAACTTTTTCTAAGAAAAAAGAAAACAACTAAAATAGAAACACATCAAAATATTGAAATAACTAAACCAAACAGTAATTTATATTTTACAGGAAATATTACCAATAAATTATCTAAAGGTATCGGAAAACTTTTGGATAATGAAAAACTACAAAAATTTGCAATAAAATTTCAAAATAATGATAAAGATATAGCAAAACATATGAGTGCAACAACAGACATTCTTTTGACCTCTACGGCCGTTTACCAAACCGACAAAAGTAAAAAAATCAAAGAAAACCGTAAAAAAGCCCTAATTTACAATAATATAATATCTACCGCAATTACAATCGCAGGCGGTTATGGAATTGATAAAATTATAAGCGGTAAAAACGGAAAATTTATAGAGAAGTTTAAACAATTAAATGCTAAAGATCCAAAACTTGCAAAATATGTTGAAGGGATAAATATTCTGCGTCCTGCATTGATTTTTGCAGGTATTTATTATGGAATTCTGCCAATGTTCTCAACATATATGTCTGAAAAAATTGATAAATACATAGAAAAACATTCCAAATAATATAATTATATGATTTCTAATAAAAAAATAATGCTAGAATTTATATATGAGTTGGTTTTTTAGAAGCAGACGCCGAGAATTTACAAAATTAGATGCTTATATATTGGGTGCTGTTCTTATTGTAATGTTTATAATGCATTTGTTTTCGCAGCAAGAATATATTCATTGTTTAAAAGGTGTCGGCTGCCGAGTTTATCAACAAGAAACCACTTTTTCTCCTAAAAAAATGACTCACAAATTTCAACCCGAAGATATTGTTTCTTATAAAACAAAAGAACAATACCATAGTGGTAAACATACTTCTCATTATACATATAGACCCATTCTTATGTTGAAAGACGGAACAGAAATTGAATTTGAAACATTCAATTGGAGACACCGCTCTGCAACCGATAAATTTATAGAAGATATAAAAACTAAAAGTAATTATAAAAAAAGTTCACCATCTTTACTATACAAACTTTTTAATGAGTAGAATGTTTTTTCTTTGTTAAATGTTTAACTTCTTTTTCATCACAACCCAGAGCTTCATTCAAGTGTTTAATAAGTTCTTCGGAGTGATAATGAACAGCATGATCTGATTTGTGGTGAATATCTACAATATGGTAATGCATTGCTTCTTCTACTTGAATTAATGCAATATTATAATTATACAACGCTTCAACATAATTTGTCAGAGCATTTATATAATCCTTTCTTGCATCTTGTAATGAAGTATAATCAATTTGATTTGATTTATAAGAACTTTCTATCAAGTTTAAATTTTCAATAGCCTCACCAATAGCAAACTTTGTTACAGGAATTTGATTCTGAGCTTCTTCAACATTGTTAAATGCTCTTTTTACTTCAAAATACAAATCTTTTTTAAATAATTCTATTTCATTATCAGCCAAATTTAGCTGAGCATCAGCACCTTTTATACTGTGTTTTAATTCCATCAAATTAATATTAGAAGATAAATTTACTCCGACTTGCAGCCCGTTATTTGTTGATTGTGTATTTGTATTATTAAATCCATACCCGACATTTGCGGTTAAATCGGGCAAATACATTCGTTTGATATATTTCAAAGATTGTTCCATTGCATACTTTGTATTTTCCAAAACTTTTAAATCCGGACTGTTTGCGTACGCAATTTCTACTGCTTTATCCATTGGGAATGTAAAATTTTCCGGTTCAAATATATCATTAGCAGTTAAATTCTTATTATAGCTATATTCGCCGGAATAAGTAAAAGTATGAGTACTTTCAACAGAATAATTCGGCTGGGAATCCAAATACATAGAATTATTTAAATCAATTTTAGCATTTTTGAGATTATTATTCGCAGTAAGATGCTTAACCTTTGCGTGGCTTAAATTAACTTTTGCAGTTGTCAAATCTTCTTTTTTTCTGTTTTGGGCTAATTTAACAAAACTCTCATTTATTTCAACATCTGTTTTTGCAATTTGCTCAAGTGCTTTTGCCCGAAGTAATGCATAGTATTTAAGCTTTACGTCAAATAATGTATGGCACAAACTGTCCATAAATTCATATTCTGCACCAATTTTGTAAAATTCTTCCATTTTAATATAGGAAGTAGTTTTTCCAAAATTATATACCAGTTGGTTAACAGAAACCCCAACTTTGGGTAATTCCCTATAATGAGTATCATAAAAATTTTTGTTAGAATTATTTTCATTGTAAAATCCGACTCCCATATTTATAACAGGGAAAAACTGAGATTTTGCAATTCCTACGTTACTTTTTGCTAAATCAAGATTATATTTTTGCTTTTTAATTTTTGGACTATTTTTAAATGCAGTTGCAACACAATCAATAACACTAAGGACGGATCCGTCCTTAATTTCCACATTCTTAAACAAATCCGAATGATCATGATCTTCTATTGCAAACGCATTTAAGCTTCCCATCTGCAAGGTAAATATAACAATAAGCAGACAGAACATTTTTCTCGTGTTCATACAAAAATTATATTACAACAAATTACTTTGTAAAGCTGACCTAACACCTTTACTGTTTTGTACATTTAAAGCAACTTCTCGAACATAATTATAGTATTCATTTTTATAACCAAAATTTTCAATATTACTAAGCATTTTTTCAGGAGAAATAAAGCCATTAATCAAAGCAATTTCTTCCAAACAGGATATTTTTTCACCTTTGTTAAGCTCCATTGATTGTACAAAATTACTTGCCTGAAGCATTGAATCATGAGTTCCGGTATCTAACCAAGCAAAACCTCTGCCTAAAATTTCTACGTTCAGTAAACCTTTTTCAAGATAAATTTTATTCAAATCAGTAATTTCTAATTCGCCGCGAGCTGAAGGGGTTAATTGTTTTGCATAATTACAAACGTTTTTATCGTAAAAATATAGACCGGTAACTGCATATGAAGATTTGGGAACAAGAGGTTTTTCTTCTAATGAAATAGCTTTTTTGTTAGCATCAAATTCAACAACCCCAAATCTTTCAGGATCTTTTACTCTATATCCGAAAACCGTTGCACCATTGTTATTTTTTATTGCATTTGTCATCAAGGTTGTAAAACCAAAGCCATGGAAAATGTTATCTCCAAGAATTAATGCAACTTCATCACCATTTATGAAATCTTCACCAACCAAAAGTGCATCAGCAATTCCCCTTTGTTCATATTGGATTTTATATTCAATATTCATTCCTAAATGAGAACCGTCCCCTAAAAGTTTTTTAAAATTATCATGGTCAAGTTCATTTGTAATAATTAAAACATCTTTTATACCCGCAAGCATAAGAGTTGATAAAGGATAATAAATCATCGGCTTATCATAAATCGGCAGCAATATTTTAGAAATAGGCAAAGATGCCGGATATAATCTTGTTCCTGCGCCGGCTGCGAGTATAATACCTTTCATAATTTTAAAAACTCCTTATATTAGCTGATAGGGGGACTCGAACCCCCGACCTGCTGATTACGAATCAGCTGCTCTACCATCTGAGCCATATCAGCTTATAATTTAATAGTAACATAAAAATTTATTATAATTCTATACTGCCTATTATTGCCAATATTACAAATATTTTTATGGCTATAATCAAAGAAATTCCTGCCAAAATAAACCATAATCGAACCCAAAATTTTTGAGCTTCGTTAAATTCTTCGATATTTTGCCATGGCTTAGCTTCCCAAGCCCATTTGTTTCCTGCTATCCCAAACCAGATACTAATTGCTAAAGGACCTATTACAGGAATAATACATGCCGGAAAATATAAAAGCGTAATGTATTTTTTATTTGTTACACCCCAAATCCAATTTAGCAAAAATGCTCCCCAGTTAAATCTTTTTAATTCATAAGGTAAATTATCATTTCCGCTATTTTGCCATTCACCGCAATACTGACATTTTATTGCATCAGACGGGATTTGGGCTTTGCAGTAATTACAAATTTTGTTTTCCATAGTTATACTCCTTAACTACAATTCTTTAAAATCAATTTTATATCCAAAAATTTTAGCAATAGTTTCAAGTTCATTTACATTAAGTGTACCACGAAGAAGTTTTGCATTAATACTACCCCGTGTATATTTTTTTCCTGTAACTTCCGTCATTTTAATCGCTAACTTTTCAAAAGTAGATTGATTTATCGATAGCCAATACTTAATCACTGCCCTAACATTCATACCATAATTATAGATTATTTGACTTTTGCAAAGTAGTCATTTATAATATGGCATGTATTCGTATCATATAATACTTATAAGTACATTATAATACAATAGTGCATAAAAGGAGGTTTCTATGCATAGAAAAAATGCATTTACATTATCAGAAATTTTAATAACAATCGGGATAATTGGAATTGTAAGTGCTCTAACTCTGCCCACACTTATGACAAAAATAAGAAAACGTACAGTAGAAACACAGTTAAAAAAGACTTATGCAATGCTTGCTAACGCAGTCAAGCATGCAGAAAATGAATATGGTGTAGGTTTTGACATGCTGGAAGGGGTAAATCATTATTCATCAGAACAATCCGCACAAGTCTTTGATAAATACTTAACTCCACATTTGAGAATAAATTACAAATATTCTCTGGAAGATTGTGAAAAACTTGTTACAGTTTATGTTCAAAACAACGATACTCCATTCAAGTCTACAACTCCTGCTTGCTATAGCTTATCAAACGGAGTTTCGATAGCTTACTTTGTAGGAAAACAGTCAAATATTTATTTTAACTCTCTCTCTATATATCTAAATCCTAATTTTCAACATAAAATTGCCGGTCGAGATAGTTTTTCATTCGATATAGTCTCAGGAGATAACGGACTTTATATAGGAAATGATGCTTATAAAAAATCAACAAGAGCAAAATTAATTCAGGATTGCGGGAAAAACGAATCAAGATTTGAAAACCCGTTAGGAATTCAAATTTCGCCTGCATCACCATGTTCAGAGCTTATTAGACGAGACGGGTGGAAAATTAATCCCGATTATCCTGTGAAATTTTAGTTTTACTTATGATAAGTTTCACCTTTTATGATTTTAAAAGCTCTATAGATTTGTTCCACCAGAATCAGTCTTGCAAATTCATGCAAAAAAGTCATTTTTGACATACTCATTTTAAAATTTGCACGCTCAGATACATTTTTGCCAATTCCGTTAGATGAACCAATCACAAATATAACTTGACCGATACCACCATTTATTAAATTATTTATTTTATCCCCAAATTCAACACTGGATAACTCTTTACCATTTATCTCCATTGTAATCACATAATCTTGAGGTTTAATATTTGCAAGAATTTTCTCCCCTTCTTCAAGTAATGCTTTTTCTACTAGGTTCTCATCTTTTATTTGAACAGGCTGAATTTCTAAAATTGATACCGCTGCATAAGGAGTAAGACGCTTTAGAAATTCATCAATACCGTTTTGCAAATATTTTTCTTTAATTTTCCCGAGTGCTATAATCTTAATTTTCAACTTTTGTATTATCACTTTCTATATAAATTGAACGTGACGGGAACGCAAAATCAATATCAGCCTCTCTATATTTAGCAATAACCTGATTATAAAATTCTCCGCGGACTCTTAAAAATTTATCATAAGAACCGGACTTCACATACCCGCGAAACCTTATATTTATGGAACTGTCACCAAGGTCATGAATTGCTATTGTAAATTCTTTATGAATATCTTTATGAGCAGCTGCAACTTCTTTCAATATATCTTGTGCAAGTTTTAATTTTTCATTGCTTGTTGAATATGTAACACCGAATGTTATATTCAAAAATCTTTTCTTTGCATTTGATACATTAGTTATAACAGCATTTGCCGCAACATTATTCGGAACTGTTATCAAAAAATGATCTAAATCCCTGATTTTTGTTGAACGAATATTTACATCTTCCACATAACCTTCAATTCCGTTGACTTTTACGTAATCACCGATTTTATAAACATGATCGGATAAAATAGAAATACTGCCAAAAACGTTTGCCAAAGTATCTTTAGCAGCCATACCAACTGCCAAACCTCCGATTCCGAAACCCGCAATTATTGATGATACAGAGTAACCTTGACTTTGCAAAATTCCCGTTATTGCAATAAAGGCCAAGATAACCTTTAACAATTTCATAAGTATAGGAACAAATCTCAAAAGCGGTGAATTTGATTCTTCATTTTTTATTTTTTCTAATACTTTTTTATTAACAATATCTATAACCTTAAAACAGACGTACAAAATTACGGCATTTATACCGACTGCGATTAAACCTTTTTGCAAATTTGTAAGCATTTTTATCCCTCGTTTTTCTAAATTATAAAATATAAACGTATTATGTAAATATTTTATGAAAAATTTTTCATGCCTGAAAAAATTTGCTAGAATGTATTATTATGGATTTATTTAAGGGAAATGGTTTTAGGGTTGTAGTTATAATACTGTGCCTGCTTGGCGGTATGATGTTTGCCAAGTTATATCAGCCGTACGGAAAAACAATCCGAATATATAAACAAGCTTTGAAAGATTATAACAACGGCAACTATTCAAATTCTTACTACCTTTTTTCAAAAATAAGTCATATATCACCTTTAAAACCGATTGCAATATATCGACAAGCAATGTGCGCAAGAGCCTTAGGCGACAAGCAATCCGAATTAAGACGCTATCAGCAATTATTTATGACATACCCTAAAAATAAATTAAGCAGTGAAGCAAAATATCAAGCCGGACAATTACTTGTCGAAGATGACCCAAATCTCGCCTTAAAATACTTTAACTCAGTCGCAAAATCCAATATTGATGAAGATTATAAACTTGCAACAGAATACTATATTGCAAGATTAAATGCTTCTAAAATGAGATATTCCAAGAAAAAAATAACTCTTGCTAAATTTGAACAAATTGAAAACTCATACAGAAAATATATTGAAGAAGCACCTGATGGCAGGTTAGCTCCAAATGTTGCAAATTCGTGGCTTAAATATAACCCTGATGCAAAATCTAAGGATAGAGTGCTTATTGCCGGAGCCTATTACAATAGCAAAATGTATAAAGAAGCTAAAAATGTTCTCGCAGCCTCAAGAATAGAAGATAATTGGGCTATTAATGCATCTTTAGCTTACAAAGAAGGAGATTACAAAAAAACTAAAGAATTAACCGAAACAGGAGTTGAAAAATTTGGTGATAACGTTTCGGTAAGGGATTATAATCGTGCAGTTGATGATTATTTGAAAATTTTTGGTTCCGATAATTTGAAATATAATATGGAGCTTCTTTCTAAGGCAAAAGGGAGCAAAAAAGATTATATTTGGAATTTAAAATGTTCAAAAGTCGACACTAACAGTAAATATTCCTGCTATAAAGATTTATATTTAAACTTCCCAAACGGGGAATATGCAGAAAATGCAATTATTCAAGTATTTAAATATGAAATAAAAACAAAAAATTATGCAAGAGCAAAAGACATAGCAAAAGATTTTATTGAAAAATTTCCAAAATCCGAGCATATTCCATTGTGCTTATTCTGGTTGGGTAAAATTGAGCAAATATACTACGGAACGGGTGGTTATACGGAATATTTTCAAAAAGTTATAAACACATATCCTGATACTTATTACGCATACCGAGCTTTTTGGATTTTACAGGGATTACACTCCGCTACAATCAATACTGAACTTAATTATAAGCCTGTCGAATACCCATACAAATACCCATCAAAAAATGATATTTTGTACAATCTTATAACCGTACAAGATTATGATATGCTTGCTAAGTTGTCAAAAGATGATTTTATAAAAAGCTGGGTTGAATATCAAAAGGGGAATTATGCAACTTCGCTTACCATCGCACGTGATGCAATGGATAAACTTGAAACTAAACCTCCAAAAACAGATTTGCGTTGGAGATTAGTTTACCCGCAAAATTTCTACAAACAAGTTAAAAACTATTCCGACCGATTTAAAAATAATGATGCACTTATGATGGCAATAATAAAAGCCGAAAGCTCATTTAATACAGATGCACAAAGCAGTGTCGGAGCGATAGGCTTAATGCAATTAATGCCGTCAACTGCGCACGAAATCGGAGATAAACACAGTATTAAATTTAATACAAGTTATTTGTTTAACCCTGAATTAAATATAAAACTCGGGAATCTTTATTACTCAACGTTAAAAGAAATGCTTGATAATAAAGAGGTTTCAGCAATTGCCGCATATAATGGAGGAATCGGCACCGTTACACGTTGGAAATCAACATTAAAATATACCGATACAGATGAGTTTGTCGAACAAATTCCATATGAAGAAACAAAAAATTATGTAGAAAAAGTATTTAAAAACTACTGGAACTATACAAGAATTTACCAAAAGTAATAAAAATCATACTTTTGGGCTATTACACAGAAGCATAAAATGGTAGAATAAAAAACATGAAAAAGATTTTAATTATACTTTCAGCACTATTAATAAATTTAATCTTAGCAAACCCGAGTCATGCAATTAAAATTGGTTTGCTTACCCAAGTTGACGAAGCCGGAATAGGCACAAATGTTAACGGCAGAATGATTGATGTAAATACAAATAAAACTGTTTGCACATCAGATGCTATGAAAGGTTACGTTCTTGTTCCTTATAAAAATGAAATCGCAATCAAAAGCGGCGGTCATTATTATACTTTAGGAACAGGTGCAATAGTTTTAAGAACAGATAAAGAAGGTTATGTAAGCACAAAAGGAAGATGGTATCGCGGTAAATTAATGGTTAAAAATTCCGGAGGAAAACTTACCGTTATAAATGATATAGATTTGGAAAGCTATATAAAAGGTGTAGTTCCATCTGAGATGCCTGCAAGCTGGGAATACGAAGCTTTAAAAGCTCAAGCGATTGCAGCAAGGAGCTTTGCTCTGGCAAATTTAGGCAAACAATCAAAATGGGGCTATGATTTAAAAGATAATACCGAAGATCAGGCATACGGCGGAGCATCTTCAGAAACAAATATT
This sequence comes from bacterium, assembly GCA_017467605.1. Lineage (GTDB taxonomy): Bacteria > Cyanobacteriota > Vampirovibrionia > Gastranaerophilales > Gastranaerophilaceae > Zag111. The sequence continues at coordinate 30,070 of JAFUSQ010000060.1, forward strand.
ACAAACAAAGCCGTTGATGAAACTCATGGGCTTGTTCTTACATATGACATGAAAATAATTTCTGCGTATTATTCAGCATCAGCAGGCGGAATGACTTCAAATTCAATTTGGGGCGGTTATGTGCCATACTTGCATTCGGTTCCTTCATTTGATGACAACGTTCAGAAAAAAGGTCATGGCGTAGGTATGTCTCAACATGGTGCTAATAACCTTGCAAAACAAGGTTATAATGCATACCAAATTCTTCAATACTTTTACCAAAATGTAAAATTTGCGAAATTAAATAATGAAACTTAAATTTTAGCCGTTTATAGTTTTGACAAACTTGTATATTAAAAGAGTTAATTCCTTATTGTCATTGATAATAGCCGTTAACTCTTTTTTTATATCTTCAAAATCTTTAATATGTTCAAAAGTAAACAATTCAGAAACTTTTACATTCAATATTTGAGCTATTCTTTCGATATTTTCAGGTTTAGGATAAGATACACCGTTTTCAATTCTCCAATAATTTGCAGGATTCATATCTAATTTTTCGGCAATATACTCCTGAGAGAAATTCTTTAACTCTCTCAATTCTTTTATTCTAATCCCCAATTGTTTCTTCAAATCCATACAAATATTATGGACTAAATTTTACATTCCTATTACTGTATATTATACATATAAATTTATTAATCTTGACATAATACGCATGTATTGATAATATAATTTACATTAAAAACGAACAAAATTTGTATAACATACATAGAAAGGAGAAATTTATGAAAAATATTGAGAGATTCTTTGGGGGTAAATATAATGACAATGAGCTTAATCGCAAAACTAATCCCACTCAGAATGACGAGTCATGTCATTACGAGCACTGCGAAGCAATGCGTAGTAATCCCCCACAAAATTTAAATGGGATTGCTTCGTCACTCGTTACACTCGTTCCTCGCAATGACATGCAAGTTTCGCAAGGAATTGCGATTGCGATGGAGGTAAATAAAAGAAATTTAAAAGTCCATACATTTACTCCTCCGCGCAATGACGAATTATGTCATTCCGAACTCGTTTCGGAATCCATTTCAAAAAAGACCCTGAAACAAGTTCAGGGTGACAAAAATAGGAAAGCCGCCTTCACTCTCACCGAAGGTCCTCGCCGGACGGGGTACACTGCTACAATTTTTGGCAAGACTCCACGACTACTGCGCTCCGCGGGGTTTACGCTCGCGGAAGTGCTGATAACAATCGGCATAATCGGGGTTGTTGCGGCATTGACTATACCAACATTGATGGCGAATGTAAAAGGTATACGAAACCGCACACAATTTAAGAAAACAATTTCAACTCTCCATCAAGCAGTAAGAATGAATAAAGTTGAATATGAATATGACTTCTCTAATACAGACTGTAAGTCAAGTTGTGGATCTAATACATGCCCAACAGAATTTATTTTTGATGATATTTTTACAAAAAATTTGAAAAGCGTCTCTTGTAGTAGTGATTATTTAGATGATTTATATTCATACTCCGGAACAACTATAAATGATTTGTATTATTCAAACATACATACTCTTGCAGATGGTTCTTTATTCGTACCTGTCGAGGGAGCAGGTGGAGCATGTTCAAAATCAGCAGGAGAATCACTTAATGATTTTCTTGAAAATAAATATGACTTATGCACAGGGGTAATAGATATAAACGGCGCAGCAGGCCCCAATAAAGAAGTTGAATGTTCTAATGACACAACGGCATATAAACCGGATAATCCTTGCATTGTTAAAAATTCTGATATAACAGATATTTTCCCTGTCGTTTTTCATGATGATATTGTAGAACCTGCAACAAATGCGGCAAAGTATGTTCTCAATACTGCAAAATAAGCGTTTTTTATTAAAAAATACGTCAAATTAAGCTCATATTTTAGTTTTTCTAAAAAATATGCACCAAAACCCTTGACAGGATTAAAAAAAAATGTTATAACGAGTTTGTCGATTACACAATTACTGCGGAATAATGGTTAGAGTCCGTAGTTTAGGAAGAAGGAGGTTCGTAATGAACAAAGAAGAATTAGTAAAAGAAGTATCAAAAAAAGCAAAAACATCTCAAAAAGCAACTGCTGACATTTTATCAGCTACTTTAGAAATCATTGAAAAAACAGTTTCTAAAGGTAAAAAAGTTACTTTAGTTGGCTTCGGAACTTTTGAAGCTCGCAAAAGAGCTGCTAGAACAGGCAGAAACCCTCAAACAGGTGCAGCTTTGAAAATTGCTGCTAAAACTGTTCCGGCTTTTTCTGCGGGTAAAAAATTCAAAGAACTTGTTAAGTAATTTTATTTACTTAATTGTTAGATTTAGAGGCGCAAATCTGAAAGGTTTGCGCCTCTATTTTATCCAAGTTATCTATTTGTAATTAGGTAACTTATCTTCCTCTTGAATACAGACTTTTTTCGTGTTATTATCCTATCATTGATAGTATAAATGGAGAGGTAGGATATGAAAAGTTCGACAATAAGAAGATCTACATTGTCAAAAGAATCGATGGAAGTTATTGAAAATTTAGCTAAAGAACAAGAAAATGACGGTTCTTTAGGTGAATATATCAGACCTGAAGATGCAGTTCAAGAAAAAGAATCTGATTTTGCATCTAAAGCTCAAGAAATTGATTTATTATGGCAGAATTTTAAAACAACGCAATTTACTTCAAATTCTCCAAGCGCATATATTTTAATGGGATTCATAGCAGGAGTTGTAACCACTTTAATTTTTGCTTTTTGTTTGAATATTTACATGTCAAAATACGGTTCTGCAAATCTTTTTATAAATAAACCTGTTAAAGAAGAACAAACAATTGAACAAAAAGCTCAACTTGAACAGGAAGAAACAGACAATCAAGCCGTTATTCCTACTGATGAAGAAACTCAAGTTCAAGAAGAAGCACAACAAACTGAACAACAAGTTGAAAGTTCAAATGAAAATGAGTCTGTTCAACAAAATATTGACACTTCTAAAATGAAAAAATATAAAATTAAAAGCGGTGATACAGGGGAAAGTATTATAAAACATTTTTATGGTGCTTACACACCTGAACGTGCAGAACAAATTATTAAAGTTAATAATTTAAAAAATCTTGATAGGATTAATATTGATCAGGAATTATTAATCCCAATGCCATAGAGGGGCTTTTATTATGAAATTAAAGAAATTAGTACCATTAGCTGCTGCTTTGTTGTGTTTTAATACATCAACCGCTTTTGGAAATGATCTTGTTTGGAAAAATGATTTGCGAACAAGATTTCTTAATAACGAAACAGTTATTATGGAAATAAATATACGCTCTTTTAATTCTAAAGACTTAAACGGAGACGGATTTATCCAAGAAAATCTTGGGGAAACAAGAGGGACTTTTCTCAATGCAATTGACAGATTAGATGAACTGAAAAATTTGGGAGTGAATACTTTACATATATTGCCGATTACTCCAAGCGGAAAATTAAAAGCTCTCGGAACAGCAGGGAGTCTATATGCAATTTCAGCTTTCGATTCTTTGAGTGAAGATTTGTATGATAAGAATTCGAAACTGACATTAGATGAACAAGCAAAAAAATTCATACAAGAAGCACACAAAAAAAATATAAGAATTATCGTTGACGTACCGGCTTGCGGTTCATATGATTTATATCTGGAAAGGCCTGATTTATTCGCTTCTACCTCATCGGGAGAACCCGTTGTACCTTCTGATTGGACTGATGTCAGACTATTATCTGCCGGAACAGAGGATAAAATTGATCCTAATGTATACAGTCTTTACAAAGATTTTGTCAAATACATGATTGAGCTTGGAGTTGACGGCATTCGAGCAGATGTTGCCCATTCAAAAACTGCGGCTTTTTGGAAAGAATTAATATCTTTTTCAAGAGAAAAAGACCCTGAATTCATGTGGCTGGCTGAATCATCAGAATCCTGGCATGACCCGATATCTCCATATGCAGTATTTACACCATACGATAAACTTTTAGAAGCAGGATTTGACGGATATTATGGTTCTTTTTCAAATCTAAAAAATTGGAAAACCTCAAAAGAGTTTTACACTCAAATAAAGTATACTCTTGATGAAACAAAAAAGTTTAGCAATAAAAAAAGTGTTATAGGGGCTTTTACAACACATGATGAAGTTAGTCCGATTCTTCTGAAAGGTCCGCAGTTGAGTGATATGATTATTTGGTTAAATTCAACTTTACCCGTAAATTCATACTATGTAGACGGGTTTCAAACCGGAGATGATTACTATTACAAAAATGGGAACAAGCTTGCACCTGAATCCAATACTGATGACGATATTTATTTTACACACAACGGACAAATAGATATATTCAATCTATCAAGAAAACCCGAGGGAAATAATACAGATTTGAAAAATAGTTTTTTATTAGGTAATAATGTTAAAAACAGTATTTTACCTGTCTTAAATACCGGTTCTTTTACCCTCCTGAAAACCAATAATCAGCACATATTTGCGTACATGTTTTCTAATAATTCCAAAAAAGTTATTACTATTGGAAATTTAGATTTTGAAAGCTGTGAAAAAACAATTGTGAGAGTTCCAAAATTCAACCCTAAGAAAAATAAACTTCTTCCGATAAAAATATCAGAAATGCCTGAAATAAAAATCGGGAAATTAATAATGAATTTAAAAGCGGGAGAAATAACTGTTTTTATAATTAACGATTAATGTTTTTTATAAACTCTCTGATTTCGGAAGCTTCATTTGTTCCAACAATAAATTCAAAATCCGAAACAGCTTGCTGCAACTCAGGAATAATATGAGCCAAAAGCCCCGGAATAATTATTTTTCTGGTATTTATCTTTTCTCTTATTTTTAACTTATCAATAGTTTTTGAAACAATATTTGCCGTAAATTTTTCGGCAGACCAAGCTGTTAAAACACTCATTCCATCTGCAGGTATAACAATCAGATACGAAGGAATATTTACCCCTTCAAGCTCATTTGCAACTGCGAAAAATGTTAACGCAAAATTTGTTGTCAAAAATATTATTGAATTTCTGTCAGGAGAATTAAATTCATATAAATCAGATTCAACTTGAAGCGGTTTTTGCGGATTTGTATAAATATTTTGTCGTAGTCTTAATATTGTTGAAAACAAAGCTTCTTCGAAGGTTTCAAAAACAAGCATATTTGCATATTTACATATATAAAAACTCGCATGTGTTGTAAGTTCATATAAATTTTCGGATTTCAGCCAAACACAAACAGGTTTTGAACAGGCTTCATCTTTGTCAACAATTGCTCTTGTTCTGGTCGTTATAAGATAATCTTTTGTTTCATAAAAATCATTATCAGTAAATGTATTGATTTCAAAATTTTTATAATCTTCGAAAGAAATAATTTCAATTGAGATTTTATCCTTTAAGTTATTTATATCAATTTTTTGACTGTTTTTTAGAATGATTAAATCAATTTTTAATATTTCATTGACTCCTTTAATCTCAAAATCAGATATTCTTTTTATTTCATTATCAAAATCAGGAATATTGCAATCAAGACAAATTGCAAGGACAGTTCGATTTATAAAAGTTTTTTCATGGCGATATAAAACATTTTCTCCGCCTATAGTTAAACTTCCTATTTTGACAGTATTTTGAGGGTGCTTAATATTTTGAAAATATAAATTTTTTAATTCTTCTTTTATATACGGACATTTTTCAATCTCAATATTTTGTTTTGCAAGCTTTAGAGCAAAAGCCATACAAGTAGGGCAGCCGCATTGTTTGCAGTTTGTATGCTCTGTTTTTTTAGCCGCCGGAAGGTATTTAAATATTTGAAGTCCTGTCATTTCCATACTATGCAATTCCTTTCAAATATTTAATATTTTCAGGGTAGTGAACAACAACAATATTAGCACCTGCTGAGATAACTCCTGTACAAGCACATAATTCAATCATTTTTGCCCTTTTATCCAAACTTCCCCAGCTATTTGTGAAATCATTAGATTTTGCTTCTTTTGTCTTGAGAGCTTCTGTTGAAGCATCTGTAAATATTGGAAAATTTAGGAATTTATCATCTTTTTCTAATTTGATTTTCTCCATTATGCTGAATCCGTATTCATAACCGTAACCCAGCCCGCCAATATCTGTATTCATTATAATTTTATCATGAGGTAATCCCATTTCAATTGCTAAAATATTGAGTTCTTTAGCAAGATTTATATCTATAGGGCTTTTCAGAACGGCATAATGCTCATGTTTTATTACATGCGGAATTATTTGCTTGTAATTCCTTTCGGTAATATTAGCAATGATACAATTCTTCTTATTCAGCCGATTTATGATTTCAGGAATAAGTAATTTGTCTGTTTCTTCATCATCTGAACCAATGAATAATAAAGGTTTTGTTATATTTTCTAAATTTTTAAAGAAAATATCTTTTGGCAAATTGTTTTCTTCAATCCTAAATCCGACTATATCACAATCATTACAAATAGCTAAATCCGAAGGGTTTACCTCCGGATTATCAATATTTATAACTTGAGCAAATTTAACTGTGTTAATATTTACCCCCGTTCACGCTTCACTGTTTCCATAATTTCTTCAAATTCTTTTTCGTCTATAGTTTCTTTTTCAAGAAGTTCTTTTGAAATTCTTTCTAACATATCGCGATTTTCAGACAAAAGTCTTTTGGCAAGTTCATATCTTTCATCAATAATGCTTTTTATTTCTTGATCAATTTCATAAGCAACTTGTTCGGAGTAATCTCTTTGATGTCCGAAATCTCTGCCCATAAACACATTTTCTTGATTTTTCCCGTAAGCCATAGTACCTAATTTTTCAGACATACCCCAAGCTGTAACCATTTTTCGGGCTATATTTGTAACATGGATTAAATCTTGGCTGGCCCCTGTACTTACTTTTTCTGTACCGTAAACAAGTTCTTCGGCAGCGCGTCCGCCAAGCCCTGAAGTTATTTCTGCCAAGAGTTTTGCTTTACTTGTGTAAACACTTTCATCTTTTGGTCTTGACCAAGTTACCCCACCTGCAAAGCCTCTTGGAATAATAGATACTTTATGCAGTTCATTTCCGTCAGGAACAAGTTTATGTAAAAGAGCATGTCCGACTTCGTGATAAGAAGTTAATTCCCTATCTGCATCCGTTAAGACTCTGCTTTTCTTTTCAATACCTGCAATGACTCTGTCAATTGATTCATCAACATCAAGCATAGTAATTTTATCCTGATTTTTTCTTGCAGCTAAAAGAGCTGATTCATTTAACAAATTCTGTAAATCTGCACCTGTAAAGCCGGGGGTTCTTTTTGCAAGAATTTTTAAATCTACATCTTTATCTAATTTTTTATTTTTTGCGTGAACTTCAAGGATTTGCTCTCTACCCTTAACATCAGGTGCATTGATATATATTTGCCTGTCAAAACGTCCGGGTCTTAATAGAGCGTTATCCAGAATATCCGGTCTGTTTGTTGCTGCAATTACAATAATATTTGTATTGACGTCAAATCCGTCCATTTCAACCAATAATTGGTTAAGAGTTTGTTCGCGTTCATCATGTCCGCCGCCCAATCCTGCACCACGCTGACGTCCGACGGCATCAATTTCATCAATAAATATAATACAAGGCTGGTGTTTTTTTGCTTGTTCAAACAGATCTCTGACACGGCTTGCACCAACTCCGACAAACATTTCAACAAAATCTGACCCTGAAATAGAGAAAAACGGAACACTTGCTTCTCCTGCAACAGCTTTAGCCATAAGAGTTTTACCGGTTCCTGGAGGTCCGACAAGCAAAACACCTTTTGGAATTTTTGCACCCAATTTCATATATTTTTCGCCATGTTTTAAGAAATCAACAATTTCTTCAAGCTCTTTCTTTTCCTCATCAATACCTGCAACATCTTTAAATGTAGTCTTAACCTTATTATCCAAAAGCATTTTAGCTTTGCTTTTACCAAAGGACATTGCCTGAGTTCCGCCGGCCTGAATAGCTTTTGCCATTAAACCCAGAGAAATTATTGCAAAAATAATTATTACAAAAGTTCCGATATTACCTGCGAGTTGATTACTTTCAGCAGTTTTTTTAACTGTAATATCAGCCCCGGACTCATTTAATTTAGTCATCAATTCTTCATCTTGAGTCGGTATTTGAACTTTAAATTGTTTTAATGGTGCTTGCGAGTTTTCATTGGCAGGAGTCAAAAACGGAGATACCGTATTTTTTGAATTTTCATTCTTTTCCTGCGCTGGCTGCTCTTTAGGAACAGCAATCACCATATCGTCATATTTTTCAATCTTAGAAAACTCTTTATTTTCTAATTTTTGAATAAAATTTGAGTAAGAAATTTCAGAAGTATCAGTATTAGTTCCTGACATAAAAATAGTCGAAATAAAGACCATTACAACAATAGCCAGAATTACATACATACCTGCAGATTGACTTTTATTCATTTAAATAACCTTTCCAAAATACTAAACTGTTTTAATTAAATTATATCGTAAAAAGGTTAAAATGGAAATAATTAATCTTCTGTTAATTTAAAATTTTTGGGTAAATTCTTCTCAACTTCTTTTACGAATTCTGAAAAAGTATTACACCCCAAAGCCTCTGCAAGACGCCAAAGAGTTGTAATTTGTACATCACGTTTACCTTTTTCAAGTTTTGCAAGTGAAGTATTTGGAATGTCATATTCATAGCTCAGAAGTAAAATCCCTTTGTTTATAATTTTACGTTTTTGAGCAACAACATCTCCTATTGCCTTTAATAATAACTCTTTTTTTTGCTCGTTCGACTTGCTTTTAACTTCCATGTTGATAATTTTATCAGAATATGTTATATTATGTATAGACACATGACTACAGGTATTAATATATAGCTACATGTATATACAGAAAGGAAGTTATGATGAAAAGAGAAGTTACTAAAAATGTTCCCTCTCCAAGGGGGAATAAAAATTCCTCCCCAGATGGGGACACTAGCTCGAGCAAACGAGGAACGAGTTTTGCGAGACTGCGTGCAGGGAGAATCAGCGAGTCGCAGGCAAGGTGGGGTGCTTCCCGTAAGGGAAAAGACTGGATTGCTTCGTCGCTTCGCTCCTCGCAATGACATTTACGATTTATTAATTTGTGCTTTAGCACCGTATTGGACTTAACGGTCTTATCGGTCTTATCGGACTTTGAACAATATTGAGATTCTTCGGGCTTCGCCCTCTGAATGACATGCTGTCCCCTCTCCCCAACCCTCTCCCGCAGGGCGAGGGTGTAAAATGTTCCTCCCCGGAGGGGGAGGCCAGGTGGGGTGCATTCATGTCATTCCGAACTCGATTCGGAATCTATTTTAATATAGACCCTGAACCAAATTCAGGGTGACATACCCGCGAATATCGTAAAGTTATGAAATTCTTCGGTCACTACGTTCCCTCAGAATGACAAACCCCTCTCTTATTTTTCTATGTTCAATCTACTTATCCTTAGTTAGAGAACATTGTGAAGGTTTTTTCAATACTCTTTGATATCAAGCCTTTTACAGTATCATATTCTGTTGACAATGCTGAAATTTCTGCATCTAACTGTTTTGTTTCAAAATCAATCTTGTCTTCTTTATATGTTAATTCAGCTTTCTTAGATGCAAATTCAGCTTCTGCCCTTGCTATTGCATCAGTATCGGATACTTCTTCCATATAGCCTGTTTCATTATATCTAGTTTGATAATAATATCCGTCAGCATTCAAAGAACTCATTGAATAACGTCCGTCTTTCAGCGCACTTTCCAAATATTCATTGTCATCAAGTGCGGCATCTTCTCTCCAGCCATGTTCTAAGATATTATTATAAAGTTGGTCAAAGAAGTCGGCAGATTTTCTGTCAGCTGCAGTTATTGCATTCGGATCAGTCTGTGCAATATACTGATACCCGACATTATCCGTTACATAAACTGATGTATCCACAGCTTTACCAACAACATAGCTTGAACTCATACCGTATAATAAGTTGTCATAGTAAGTTAAAAATGCAGACATCATATTTGACAAACTTACACCGTTGGTTGAATAATCTGTTTTGGATATTTTAGTATTTCCTGTACCAATTCTATTATAATTTTGTGCATTCAAGTATACAGAGTTTTCTGTCATTGCAGTTGAACTTGTTCTGGAACCGTTATTTATAGCATTTTTTGCTCTTAAAAATGTTCCGACAACCATTTCATATGCAAATTCCAATGCTTTTGATGAAGCGTCATCAACATTTAGACCTTGTCCTGACATATCCGTATAAGGTGAATAACCTAAAACTTTTGTCAATGAAGCAAATAAACTTTTTACCTGTTTTGCAAAATCTTCAGTTGATTTACCCACGTTCATCAAAACTACATCACCTGACAGAATATCTCCTAAAGTTAAATCAGCTATTTCACTTTCATAGTGATTAATAATCCCGTTTTTAACAAGTGTATATTGATTATTAGTTAATGAATTGGAAGTTGTGTTGAATATATTTTGTTTTGAATAATCAAGCTCTTCAAACTCTTTGGTTTGTCCGTTTGCATCAATATATGTAAGAGAACTGTTGTAATTGTTATAATCGTTTTCTAATTGAGCTTGTACCGCTGCAATAACGTCATCTTTTTTAATTGATGTAATATTACCGTCTGAATCAACAACATATTCAATACCTAAATCATTTTGCTTTATAAATTGGTTCATAACCTGAGTTGCGTTACCAAGCAAAGTTTCAAGTCTTGTTACCTCAGATTGGTTAGGTGTTGATTTATTTTTTTCGTTATTTAAATCTCTGCTTAATTGGTTAATAATATCGGTATTCAAAATACCTAATTTAGCATCATCTTTTAATCCTTGCAAACGAGCTAATTCTGCATCTTTTTCAGCCTTAGTAATTTGTTTTTCGGTATCTGTTATAAGTAATTGGCTCCAGTCAACTTTCTGCTGCCCGATTGCTTCACTCATAACTAACTCAGACAAAGTAATAGTTTCAGCACCGCTCTTATTAATCGGTTCTGCACCCATACCTGCAGCAGGGTTCCAATTTACACCTGTAGTATTATCTATTGCAACACCCGCAGAATTTGTTTTGATACCGGCATATAAACCTTTTGAATCACCAACAACGTCCATTGTGGTTGTAATAGCATTTGTAGTATTAACAGTTACAATACCTTCCCCGCATAGAGCCGCAATAAATTTATCACGAGATGTTTGAGAACCGATACCGCCGGATTTTGGAATTCCTGCAGCTTTTGCAGCTATTGCAAATTGGTTATTCAAAACAACTGCACCTGAGCGTGAAGTTATCAAATAAGGGTTAAAATCATTCATAGCAGAAGGTGTCATCAACAACGCATATGACAAACCGTAATCTCTGCTGGTTGCATCATTTGACCAAATTAATTTGGTAGCATTCATAGCGGAAGCATACTCATTAGAAATGTCAGATAACTGATTTGTTATCTCAAGCTTACGCTGAGCCAATTCTGTTGATCTGTATTCACAATTAGCCTTTCTTGCCGTTATACATAAAAATCTAGCTTGTGAAGCTGCCAATCCCATTTTTTTCGTAATCCTTTCGACATGAGGTCATTTGTTGCTTAATCATGTCTACGGCATTTATAGCGGGAAACTTTAGATATTTTTAAATGTTTTGTAATATTTTGTAACAATTGCTATTGTTCTGCCCCGATTTGGGGAGCGGCACAAAGTGCCGAAGGGGAATTATCCCGTAGGGAAATAAAAAGTAAGTAATAAGACCGATAAGAGCGTTAAATCCAATACGGTGCAAAGCACAGATTAATAGACTGTAACGGACTTGCCAACTTATCGGTCTTAACGGACTTTGAACTATATTGTGATTCTTCGGGCTTTGCCCTCATGCCCTTACTTTATCTCCACATACGCATATGCATTAAATTCCATTGAGCCATACATTATTTTTATTTTATAATCACCGTCAGGCTCCCATTTTATAAATAAAATTTCATCTTCTCCAAAATCTTCGGTTGTTTCTGCTGCAGGAATTTGTGCCATTAAAAACTGAGCCTGATAAAAATTTAATGTAATTTTGTTTCCGTTTTTTTCACCTTTTACCTGATAGTGTCCAACAGGCAAAATTCCTTCCCCAACTAACAATTCAACAGGTAAACAAATAACCGGTAAACTGTCTTTATCCCCAATTTGCTCATTTATAATCTCGGTTTCATTACTCTGTCTGAATTCTTCACCTTTTGGAGTGTTTTTTTTCTTTAACTTTTTATTCTTTTTTTCTTCAAGTTTTTTAACAGTTTTTTCAAAATCTTCATCTGTTATATTTTTGTCCTGACCGTAAAAATCCTGACTCGAGTTCCAATTATCCCACAAATCGCCATTTGAAGGCAAATCTATATCTCCGGCTTTAACCGGCAATGTTAAAAATAACAACGATATTAATAGACTGAAAAAATACTTCATATTAGTATACTAATAATTTTTATCCGAAAGTAAACCAAACAGATAGATGAAATTAAATTTGTTCCGCAGGTTCATTTTTAACTATAAGAAGTTTTGTAATTCTTGCTCCGTCAATTTCTTTTACCGTAAATGTAAAATCACCATACTTAACAACATCATCAAGTTGTGCAATACGTCCGAGTTCTTTTACAACAAGCCCTGCAATAGTATCTACATCTTCATCTTCCATGTTTTCTTCAGGAATATCAAAATATTGCGCAAACTCATCCAGTCTCATCATTGCATTTGCTAAATAATGATTTGGTTTGATTTCTTTTATATCAAACTCGACTTCTTCATCAAATTCGTCCTGAACATCTCCAAAAATTTCTTCCATAACATCTTCAAGAGTAATAATTCCTGAAGTTCCGCCAAATTCATCAACAACAATTGCCATTTGACCCTTATTCTTTTTAAACTCTCGGACCAAATTGTCCATTGTAATTGTTTCCGGAACTAACATAACTTTTCGTTGAAGCTTTTCAATAGGACAAACTTCATCTTTTAAAGAAAGTGAATATAAATCTTTTACATGAATTAAGCCCGTAATATGATCAATATCGCCGTCATAAACCGGATATCTTGTATATTGATTTTCCATAGCCATTTTATTCAATTCGTCAAACGGCATATCAATAGGAACACAAACCATATCCGTTCTTGGTATCATAACTTCTCGCGCAGTTAAATCCGAAAAGTTAAATACATTATGAATCATATCTTTTTCTGTCTCGTTAAGAACACCTTCATCATAACTTGTATCAACCAGCAAGTCCAAGTCCTCAATTGTATGAACAACTCTTGCAGAACTGATAGGAACTCTTAATAACTTCAATATTCCATTACAAGATTTGTTTAAAACCCAAACAAACGGTTTTGAAATCGTCATAAACAAATCCATAGGTTTTGCAACATATAATGAAATTCTTTCAGGATACTGCAGGGCAATACATTTCGGCACTTGTTCGCCTATCACAACATGCAAAAAAGTAACAATAATAAATGCAAAAATTGCAGTTACGGGCGCAACATATATTTGCGCAGACGGGAATTGCTCTAAAAGAGGAGTAACCATTCTCTCAACTGTCGGAGAACCAAACCAACCAATACCGATACTTGCAATTGTTACACCAACCTGAACTGCGGCAATAAAGAAATTCATATCTTCCAAAGCCTTTAAGGCAAGTTTTGCATCAACGTTACCGTCTTTTGTAAGCTGCTCAATTTTTGCACGTCTTGAACGTACAATAGCAAATTCGGCAGCCACAAAAAAAGCGTTTACAAGTAATAGAATAAAAACTATAAACCAATTGGAAATAATTATTCCCAGACTCGACTCACTCATTATTAATTTTTTTCCTCTGTTTTACAAAACCAATTATAATATCCTAATGAAAAAATGTAAAGTCGAAGGGGTAAATGTTGCCGCCAATTACTTTAAATCTCCACAAATTATTGCAGAGGGGGGTAAATGTTGCCGCCAATTACCTTAAATCTCCACAAATTATTGCAGGGGGAGTAAATGTTGTTACGAACTGCCTAAAATTTCACAAATAGCTGCAGAAGCGGGAAGTCAGGAATAAGACCGCTAAGACCAATACCGAGCTAAAGCACAGATTAATAAATCGTAACGGACTTGCCAACTTAGCAGACTTAACGGCCTTTCTAACTTTTACGCTTATTCACTTTAAAATCAAACAGTCATAAATTTTATCAATTTTATCTTTCATATCAATGAATTGACTTTTCAAATCATTAAAACTGTTTATTGTCGTAAATCTGTTTTCAACGTCTTTTATAATTTCTCTATGTTTCTTCTCAAGTTGTTCCGGGGTGACAACAATTCTTTCTTGAATTAAGAACATTAGAACAACGACAATCACAGGTGCATAATTTACAAATATATCCATAGGATTTTATATTCTCCTTTCTGATTATAAAATTTATCTCTATCCCTACAATACTATCGGCCAATAAAAATCAACAAGATATGATGCAGCATCAAACGGGTGTGATAAAAATTTTAACTCTTTTGTTTGTTTAATTTGGGTATAGGTCGGAATATCAATTTTTGAAGAACCTTCAATATATCTAAGATTATAGATGTTATACAAAAGTTTTTCACATTTTGGGGAAATGTATAAATTTATTTCTCCGTCAGCATTTTTTACCTTTGCGTTAAATGCCGCAATTCTGTTTTTTATCGGAGGGTTAAATGATTTTATTTTAATCTCAACATCATACCCGTAGGCTTCAAGTTTACGCTTTATTATGACGTAATTCGTATATTCGCTCGTGCAGCTTCTGTTATCTCCTGATGCATCACCATTGATAATAACTTTCCCTTTATGGTCAGGATAACGATTATGAAATTCTTCGCAAGTTTTTGCAGTCGTTGTATTTTCTAAAACCAATTCATCAAAATAAAAAACTTTATCCTCAGTTTTATGCGCCAGCACCCAGGCCATAGGATCTACGTTGAAATCGCAGCTTATATGAACATCTAAATCTTTCTGATATGTAATATCCCGAACATTTTCGTCAGTAAAATCTTTCACTACAAGATTTGTATTATAATTTCCGATTTGCCCCAAAACAAAAATATCATAGTAATCTTTATCATATAACTTTTTCAGTTCATCACAAAACCCTTGAGGTAAGTATATGTTTTGAGTGGTTGGAGCACAAATCAAACGATAATTAGGAGCTGATTTTTTATAAAAAGTTTCATAAATCCAACCTTTTTGAATTTCCGGATTTGTATGACCAAAAATCCTGTAAGTAAAGTTATACCAGCAGGCACGCTTTTTTTGACGCATTCTTGCCAGAAGCATTTTGAATGTATCATAAGGAATATCAGACATTTCTTCAATTTCAACAAAACCTAAATTGAGAGATTTTAATTTATTTGGCTCATCAAAATGTCTAAATAAAATTTGTGAACCGTTTTTAAATATTAATTTTTGTTCAGAACTAATCCACTTATAGTCTTTCCCCTCGAGAAACCCCATATTTTCAAGATGCTCATAATAAGTTTTTAAGGTAGTATCTCTTACAAGGGTATATGTTTGAGCTCCAACAAGTCCGATTATTCCGGGGAATTTTAATGCAAGAAGAATACCCAGCAGGGCTCCGGCAAAAGTTTTGCCGGAACCATACCCGCCCTGGTATACTGCGACGTCCAGGGAATAACTGTGAGGAATTTCTAAGAATTCTCGTTGTGCATTCAGTAATTTGTATTTCATTTCTAACTCTCTTTAAAGATTTTCACTATTATTTTCAGAAGTTAAAAAATTGTTTGCATTTTCAATGCCGTATTGCTCCATTGCGAATTTGAAGCATTCAAGCCAATCAATACGTTTAGCTACAACATCTATTTGAGTAAACGATTGAATTAAATCAAATAATTCTTTCATTCGACTTTTTCTCTCAAATCCTGCTTTTCTGTCACCATAACGATAGATATAATTTGAATTTCTTACCTTATCATCTATTTCAACAAGAAAAATACGTCCCCTATCATTTGCAAGAATAGCCTGCTTACCTAATTTGAAATTTGAAATAATTTCAGCAGTTTTTTCTACCATAGGAACAATAACTTTTCTGTTTATTGCTTCTAAAATCATATTCAATCGAGCTTCTTGACCACTTACGGAGTAATTTATTTCTGTTGCTGTTCTATCAAAATTTTGAATATTTCCTGTCATATTTTTGAAAATACCGGTTGCACTTTCGATTGTAGATTTAAAGTAATTTAAGAAATCCCACCCCTGCATTGCTTTATCAAATGAAATAGGAGCAGGAGGATTTGTCATAAGAGAGGCATCATATTCTATAATTTTCCCCGGTCTGACATCTTGCTCACCTTTAAAACAACCTTTCGGTGCTAAATATGGAGGATTCATCATCAATGCCAATGCATCTAACTGTTTGTTTAAAATAGTTGAGGAAATATTGTTTAAAATTAGTGCTACTCTGAGAGGTGAAATTCCGCGTCCTGTTGCCGGACATTCAATAATATTTGCGTGAATAAAAGGATTTATAACAAACGGATTATCTTCACAACGGATTAAGACATTTCTGCCCGCAACAACAATAAGCTTATTTTTTAATATTTCACCGCTTGGTAACTCAATATCACCCCAGTATTCCAATACTTCAAGCTTGTTTTCATAAGTCCCTAATTGATTTTTTTTTGATTTCTTTGCCAACACTCCTTTCAACATTTCCAATTTTTCTGCATTCAATAAATTGTTTGATTTATTAGATTTTATTTCATCAAATGTTTGATAAGTTCTGTAAATTTTCGCACAGGAATCCCAATTTCCGGCTTCAGTTCTATCAAAAACAAAATCTTCATAATTGATAAATTTAACCTTCGCATTGTCATAAATTACTTTATCTTCAACAACAAAAGCCCCTTCAATATCTTTTTCAACCTGTTCTTTCAAAGAAACTGCTCTTCTTGTTTTACGGGTTTTAGTTTCCCATCCGACAAAAAGCGTAACTTCTCCTGTTTCTACAACAGAATCAATAATTTTTTCCATTTCATTTTCAATCTTCATGGCTTCAAAAGTATTAACAAGCATTGCTTTTTGTTTATTTGCAAATTTCTGAGTTTCAAAATCAGTTCCCTCAACATCAAACATACCATCAGGGTGTGAATACAAATTTTGAACCAAATGAGACTTTAATGTTTGAGCCAGCTCATAAATATCAGGTAATTGAATTCGACAATCCCAAGCGTTAACTTTTGGGATATCAGCATCATAGATTGAATATTTTACAAGCCTGTTATCAGATAACTGAGAACTTCTTGCATCATCATAGTAATCATATTTTTGAATTATGTTATTAAGAAGATATTGTTCTTCAACATAACCTAGTTTTTGTTTGTCCGTAATTATATTTTCCATATTTACCTCGTTAATCTTTGTAATAATAATTTCTGTACAATGCGTACACTTCTATATCCTGCATTTTTCCAAAACGTAATGTTTCATTTTTTAATAGAGATTCATAAACAAATCCGGTATCTTTTAAAATTTTTCTTACCCTGAAGTTGTCAGGATAGATTTGTGCCTTGATTTTGTGCAAACCTAATTCATCAAAACACTTTTTAAAGAAAAACTTTGCACTAAAACGGATAAAATTACCCCAAGCCTTTTTATCAAAACATACTGTCAATTCTGCACTGTATAAATCTTTCTCGTTACCGATGAAATTATCCAGATACGCAAAACCCATAAAATTATCCTTATTATCCGAGACAACCCAAAAGAAATGAGTTTGATAAAGTAATTTATTTAAACAATCGCCAGTGAGAAAAAAGTCGTCTAACAGATATTTGGAATATTTATCAAAGCATTTTTTGATATCGGGGAGAAAGTGCAAAGTCAGTAGAGGATTTTCATCTGAAAGTTTTATAAAATTAAACATTTTTGTCTAAATCCTGACTTTTACAAATTTTACATAACTATTCCCGCTGACAAAAGAGTCTGTTTCGCCTGCTAATAGTTTTATTCTGTCAGAATTCTGAATACCAAGATACCCTTCTGCCTGAAGCCCGTTTATATAGGATTTTGTCTTGCTGTCTTTGTTAATAACTTCAAATGTAGCTGCTTTTGAAAAAAGTTTATCATTAGGTACTTCCTTTATTTCAGTAATAAACTTTTTGTCAGAATTTGAAGAAGATTTTTCTAATTCAGCATTAAATTCCTGTTCAATTTTTGCTTTAACCATTTTTTCGTATTCTTCTCCATTTAGGAGTATTTGTTCTATATCTTTATTTTCTTTCATAAAATCTTTACCTTTCATGCATTAAATTTTTTCGTCATCAAGATTCGCAATAGTAATAATTTTAGCTTCATGATATTCTTCTTCACTCTGTTGATTAGTAAAACCTAAGTATTTACATAAAGCTTCCAGAGCTTTAAGACCCGCCGAAGAATCTCTTAACTTTTTCTTGCCGGTATAATTACCTTCTTTATCTAAAATATCTTCTTGTTCTAAAGAGAATTCAGCGATTTGTAAAAGTTTTTGTATAACGTAGCCTTTTTGAACACTTAAAGAATCAATCTGGGACTTTAACTGAGTTTTAATTTCTTGAACAATATAATCTTTTTTTAATAATTCTGCAGAAAAATTTTTTAAATCTTTGCATTTATAACCTGATTTTTTTGCGGAAGCTTCACCGTCAAGTGTCCTTATATACTCTGTTACGAACCTTTTTTGTTGTTGTGTTATTTGTTTCATCTTGTTACATTTCTTATAATAATTTGTATTTTTTGCGAATAATTTGTATAATAAACATGCTATTTATATTTCGGCTAGTGTAAATCTTAACAGGGGGGAATGAAAACGACTTCCTGTTTTTTTTGCCCTTATCGTCTGAAGATATTTACTACCGGAGCATTTAAAACAGATGCCGAAGTCTTTGATTTCAGATTAGACAAAGCTTCTTTATACATGCTCAGCCAATACGAAAATTTGAAATATTGAGGATTTGCCTTTAATCTCAAGCATGTTCCATACACCAATAATTGTTCGGCAAAAGGCATAGGAATAAGTGATGTATCATCAGCATTTTCCATATCAGTTTTTTCTTGACTATTCGCATCAATTACACAATTTTTGGTAAAATAAATTATATCAACAGTCTTTTCTTCATTAAATTTTGGGAACAACAAATTTTGAGCAAGACTTGAATATGTACAGGCTTTTGCTTTTCCTGAAACAAAAGGCTCCACGTTATCACAGAAATCATATCTTTGTCCGTCAATAAAAAGATATAATATTCGCCCGTTCACAGTATTTAAGATTTCTGTCGTATTTGCAGGTAAAGTCAAATTTGTACGTCTTAATAAAAAATTCCAGCCTTCAATATTACAAATTTCCTTATTTATAACATTTACAATAGTTTTAATTCTTTTGTGGTCATTTTTTACAAGTTCAGAAAACGCATTCACCTGTCTATAATTCAATTCAAGTAAACATTTATTTATAATTTCTAAATAATTCATCATATCTCCTTTTTTTGAAATGCCGAACAAGAAATAAAATTTATTCCTTGTCCGGACAAATCATTTGAATTTAACCAAACTATTTGATTAAGCCTTGTTTCAACTGTGCCATAATCATTTTTTCATTCTTGGCAAATTCGTCACCACTCATATTGCCGATTTCCTCACGAGTAAAAATCCTATCCATTTTATTGTCCGATGGAGCATTTTGAGCATAAGCCGTCAACTTGCTCTTGGCAATCGTGTTCTCGTCATTCAATGATTTCTCGTAAGCTGTTTTCTTCAAATAGTTTTCAACTGCTGAATTTTCTATAACTTCAACGAGTTTAGCTATTTTGTCTATTTCATCTTTATCCATATCAAATCCTTTAATATAATTCAGGATTTCACCTCTTGCTTCACCGTCAAAAAATCCCGGACGTTCTTGATTGAACAAAGTCATAGGATCCTGAGCGGCAGCAGGTTCTTGAACAGGTTGAGTTTGATTATTTTGCATAACAGATTCTTTGTACGCATTAATTTGTTGGGCTTTAGCAACTAATTTTTGTAACAGATATTGTCCTTGATTTTGAGTAATTACATTATTTTGTACAAGGTTTCTGACATGTTCAACATCAGCCCCTATTGCTTGTTCAAGCTGGTAAAATACGTCTTTATATTCTAATGAATTTGCCTGTGGACTTACGGCAGGCGATGAAACAGCATTGTTTAATTCTTGCGGAAAACTTCCGCCAACATAATTTTGCATAAAATTTATACTCCTTCCGATTTTGACAAAGATTTCATATAACTAACGGAAATTTCGACTACATCATCTATAAAGCTCGATAGAAAAATTGAAATAATATTCCTTACAAATCCGGAAAACGGAAGATTTTTAACAATATATTCAATAGCAAGTTTTTTCTTTTCTTGTCCTGCTCCGGAACCAAGCTCATCTTCTGCAACCAAAACCGCATTCTTTGCCAATTCTTTTATTTGATTTTTTATATTTGAAAACATAATATCTCCTGTTGTTTTAATTGCACTCTCAACCCTAAAATTTATGAATTGAGAGTACAATTATGGAAAAAGACTATTCTCCGACAGTACAAATCAATTTAGCTAAAGCTTTTGGCTGAACTGCTTTTGCGCCGTATAAATACAAACCTCTAACCAAATCAGAGAAGCTGTCTTTATCTCTTAAGCTTTCAATTTTAGCAAGCTGAGATGCGAAGGTAATTGCATTATTAGTACCTGCTAAAACGTAGTATTTATCATCAACATCTGTCAAGTTAGTGCTTACTAATACGTCCATGCCTGCAATTCTGCCGATTGAACCTTCTCTTAAAGTTTCATCAGCAACTTTGTATGCTGAAATAAATTCAGGAGATTGTAATAAATAAGCTTCGATAGTCGGATTAATTACAACCCAAGGACGAACACCTGCTTGAACTGCATCAGAATTTTTTAATGCCAATGATAATTTTACAAAATTTTCATAAATTGTTGATTTATCAAGTTCAATTGGAGCAGCTTCCGTACCAATTGTATTTGCACTTACAACATTTGTATGCAAACCAAGTAAATATGAATCTTGAACTTCTTCAATCGCTTTTTTTGCATTAGCCAAATGAGCTTCCATAATATCAGAATTTGATTGAGCTTGAGAAACATCATCTATTTTGAATGCAAAAAATTTCTTTTGGTCAATAACCAAATCTTGAGATGTCGGGGTTAAAGTATCATAAGTAATACTGCTTGATGTTAAAGTAGAAACAGAAACTTCTGCAGGTGTAATGATTTTAACGGTATCACCTTGATTTTTGATATCGCCTTCCCAATTTCTGTTAACGCATTGAAGCATTACACAATTTTTTTCCAACATTTGATTTAACTTTTGGCTCCAAATTTGAGGTACAAAAGCTGAATAACCCGGTGTTTGACTTGTCATTTTCTTTCCCTTTCTTGTTTTATTACTGTCAACATTTTATGAGTGGTGATTTTTAAATTAATCATCGTTATATATTTCTCTGAATTGGAGTCCGATAATTGCACAGTTTTCGGTAATATCAGAGCCTTCGATACATAATTGAATTGAATAATTACTTCCGCAAATCTCGGCTTTTTCCACAGTATTTGTTGAAATAGGCCATACAGGAACTTCATTATTTTCTGTTGCCCAACAACTTAAGACATCATCATCAGAACTATCATCAGATGCCCAGACAAAATGGCTTAAATGTTTTGCATAAATCAATTCATAATCATCACAGTATTCACTGTCATAATCTTTATAAACAGAAAACTTAAACTTGTTATCGTGAATATCATCAAGTACAAAATAAAATTCATCAACCAATTTTCTGTGAAGAACATTTCCCAAGGACAAAAATGGGGATTTCCACATAAAATCTATTGCCTGTCCGTCAAATGTTTGTCCGTAATCTTCACGATAAATTTTCCCGTTGCTATCGGCAGATACTACATAAGTATCAAATGCACAAGCAGTTGTAATATTTTGAGGGACAACACGCTTATACCAAGCGTAATTAAGATAATCGTTAATCCAAATTGTATGGTAGTATTCATCATCAAAATATGGAAAAAAATACCATACTTGATGCTTTTCGGGATAATGAACAACAAATGAATTTTTTATTCTTGAAATATCAAATTGTTCAAATTCTTTTTTTATATTCAAAGAAATTTCAGACCCTAAACGAATTTGGTTCAATTCTCCAACTTGTTCGAGAGCATAAATACCGTTACTTAAGAAAAACTGTTTGTTATCAACATTTGCAATTGCACCTCTGGCAAATGCACCTTTATCCGCAAATAAAGTAATTGCAAAATCATTCGGATTAGAACCGGAAAGCAAATATACTCTTTCTTTTTTATAAACGGCAAGATAATCCTTATAATTATTCATTGTTACAATCTCAGCAGTATCGGTATGAAAATCGTTAATATATCCGGCATCATCTTGAGTTGTAAAATCGTTATAAGTACCAAGAGCGGAATAATATATTGTAGAATTTTTGGAACACCACAAGCGACCTTTATAAATAGCTATACTGTCAGGATAAACAGGATTATTATCTGAATCGTTTAGATTACAAAGTTCTACATCATAATTTGCATTATTTTTGATATAAAACATTTCGTCGGATTCAGTTGCAACAACCATACCGTACAAAAACGGGGTCATAATAACATTAGTTCCTGAAATCGTTTTATCTAATAAAATCAACTCCTCATCAGATTTGGAATAAATATAAATTTTTCCTGAAACAGTTGTTATAACAAGTTTATACTTTCCTTGAGCTTCCATCGAACACATTGCAGTAATTTCTTCTTCCTCAGGAAGTTCCACTAATAATGTATTACCTTTTTGTTTAATTATCCCTTTGTTATTGTATAACTCAACATTTTTAGAATCTGCCCAACAAATGACTCGAGGATTGATTCCGAGTTCGGTTTTTGTTGTAGCCTGATTAATTCCGCCTGATAAGTCAAAGTAATTAACATCTGCCATAAATTTAACCCCTTATAAATTTTCTTTGTACCAACGAACTTTTGAACGTATAAAACTTCCCGCTTCATTCTTCCCAACCCAGGAATATGGTGGGATAAAAGTTATATCAATTTTTCCAAAACTTGATGTTTTGACATTTGCCTGCCCGAATTCATAATGAGTAAGAACAGTATCTTTAGTGATTTCCAAATTGTATTTTTTACACAACTCAGCTACAAATTTCATACAAGCTTCAAACTGAATTTTTGTAATCGGATAATCTCCGTGAAACGATGGAGAACGATAGCCGCACATACCGCAAAGGCATACACCAACAGAGCCGGTATTTCCTCCTCCTGTGTGCGGGGCATATTTACCGTCTGAACAGTTGTCGTTATCCTCAGGTTTATAAAATCCTGTATGAATATTCCCTTCTGCATCAATCAGATAATGATAATACTGTTTTTCAAAATTACTCGGGTAATATTTGCCTGCGCTCCAATGCAAAATTATTCTTCTAACCATAAATACCTCATATCATTTTCAAATTTGGGTGAGCCTGCATGTATATAGCCACAGCATTTGCACGATTTCTTGCATTTAATTTGGAAAATATTGAGTATATATGTGTTTGTACGGTTCTTGATGACATTTGCAGTTTATATGAAATTTCTTTATCAGAGTAACCGCGAGCTATTAAAGTTAATATTTCAAGCTTTCTTGGAGATAGCTTCATTAAAATGCCCCTTCTAGTCAAGCAATCTGGTTTTATATTTTCATGTTAGCATTAGCCATCTGGCTAATGTTTAATGATATCTCCGCAAAAAAATAGAGGGGGCGAGTAAGTTCTAAATATGCCCGTAAAAATTTAACCCCCTCATAACGTTTAGTTGTGGAGTAAACGATATATAGGATTGGGAGGGTAGAGTTTCCAATATTAAATTAGAATAGCTTTAATCTCGAAATCTTTTAAATATTATTTTTTGTAAAGTATTTCATAAACACACTTCCTATTTATTTCCCTTCGACCAAAATTTGACTTCTGACCGATTACATTCTTAGTATAGATGTTTTTTTGAATAAAAAAAGTCCGCAGTTATACTTAAGTAAAAATACGGACTTGACAATCGGCATAAACTTTACTGCATGGAACATTTGCAGTTTAAAAAGCTCACAATCTTAATAATTTTTTACAGTGCAAATTTTTAAAAATTATTTAATAAGTTGCCAAAATTTTTACTCATCATAGAATAAAATTATGGGGAGTATTTTATTAATATCGGAAAATGACGAAAATTTTTCCGCATATAAGAGTATCTTTGACAACAAAAATTACAATTTCAATTCCTGCTGCAACACTACATCTATTTATGATTTGATTGAAATTGCCCCGATTGACGTTGTTATCATTGACGATAGACTTGAAAATTTAAATCTTCTTTTAACAATAAAAAAAATAAAATCTAAAATTGAAAATGTTCAAATATTATTACTTACAAATGGGAATCATATTGAAGATGATATTTCAAAATATGTTAACGGATATATTTTAGATAACTTTTCAACGGATTTAATAGTATCAATTGTTGATACACATTTGAAAGATAAAGAAAAAGCCGATGTTTTATCTGCAAAGAACAAAGAACTTGCTGACAGTTTATACAGATTAAATGTTCTTTACGGAACAAGTTCACAGTTTGCCGGAACACTTGATACGAAAAAACTTCTTTCTTACATGATTGAAGGACTTGATAAATCTTTGAGTTTTGATTTAACCTGCACAATTTCGTTTGGTTTTGAAAACGAACCTGTACTGATAATTAACTCTTTATACGATATTTCCGAAGAACTTATGAGCGCATTAAAACTACGGGCAATTCTAAATTACAAATCGCTTTTTGAAAATAATCAAGCACCTTTTGAAATTGATGACAAAAATTTGAAAATAATAAAAAATATAAAAAATCCAAACAACAAATTTACTTTTACAATCTTTCAATATGACAATATGTTTGCACCGATTGATTTGGGAGATAACTTCTTCGGTTGTATAGAAATTTTCAAAGAACACCCGTTCACAACAGATGATGCAACATATTTTCAGACAATAGTAAGTCAGGTTTCTTTACCGTTAAAAAGTGCCGGTCTATACAAAGAAATTATCAAAAAAAATGAAGAACTTGAAAAACTTGAACGAATAAAATCAGAATTTATTTCTATTGTCTCGCACGAATTGAGAACCCCGCTGACTCCGATAAAAAATGCCCTTAGTATTTTAGCAAGCGGAAGATGCGGAGAATTAAGTGAAAACGCTTCAAAATTTATTGACATGGCAAAAAGAAATGTTGAAAATCTAACAAATATCATAAATGATATTCTGGATATCAATAAAATTGAAGCCGGTAAAATGGATTTTAATTATAAATCAATGAATATCCATACTGTAATTGAAAACGTTAAAAATAACTTTGATTGTGTTGCCAAAGAACATAACATAACATTTACTGCAATCGAAGAAGAAAAACTTCCAAATATATATGCAGATTCTCAAAGACTCGGACAAGTACTTACCAATCTTGTTTCAAATGCAATCAAATTCACCCCTGAAGGAAAATCTGTCACAATTAAATCTGAATTAAAAAATGCCTCTGATATCTCAGCAAATCAATATTTTGAAGATGAATTAAAAACTCTTAACGGAAATTATATCATAGTAAGTGTTGAAGATGAAGGTATCGGAATTAAAGAAGAAAATTTACTAAAAGCATTTGACAAATTCACTCAAATTGAAAATTCATTATCAAGAAAAGTTGGCGGAACAGGCTTGGGATTACCTATTGCAAAACAACTTATTAAAGCTCACAAAGGAACAATTTGGTGCGATAGCGAAGAAAATAAAGGTTCAAAATTTCACTTTGCACTTCCGGTATCAACAGATACAATAGAAGGAAAAACCATTCAGAAAGAATTAATATAATGACAAATAAAAAAAGAAAAATAAGCATACTCGGTTCAACAGGTTCAATCGGCAGACAAGCACTTGAAGTAATAGAAAAATTACAAGACAGATTTGAAATAATTGCTCTGACAGCAGGATCAAATTACGAACTTTTGAATAAACAAATCACAAAATTCAAACCTAAATACGCTTATTGCAATTCCCCTGAAAATATAGTAGGGGCAAAATATTTACCGCTTGACGAGATATGCTCTAATCAAGAAAACGATATCATACTCGTTGCAGTATCAGGGAAAATCGGATTAAAACCAACTCTAAAAGCTATTCAAAACGGAATAGATATAGCACTTGCAAATAAAGAAACTCTTGTTATGGCAGGAGATATCGTTATGCAAAAAGCCAAACAAGCTGGAGTAAAAATTATCCCCGTAGATAGCGAACATTGTGCAATCCATCAATGCATAAAAGATATTTCGCAAGTTGAAAAATTAATAATAACAGCAAGCGGCGGTCCGTTTTTACGAAAAACAATTCAAGAAATAAAACAAGCAACAGTAAAAGAAGCTTTAGCACACCCCCGTTGGAATATGGGAAAAAAAATTACTGTTGATTCTGCAACTTTGATGAATAAAGGCTTGGAAGTAATTGAAGCACATCATTTGTTTAATATGCCTTATGACAAAATTGATGTAGTAATTCACCCTCAAAGTATTGTCCATTCCGCAATTGAATATAAAGACGGAAGTGTTATCGCTCAACTTGGCTTGCCAAGCATGCATATACCTATTCAATACGCGATAACATATCCTGAACGTTTTGAAGGCATAAAATCAAAAAGCTTTAGTTTTTCTGAAATTGCACATCTTGATTTTGAAAAACCTGATTTGGATAAATTCCCGACACTTAATCTTGCCTTTAATGCCGGCAAAACAGGCGGAAGTGCAACAGTTTGTCTTAATGCTGCAAATGAAGAAGCCGTATTTGCATTTTTAAATGAAAAAATAAATCTTTTTGATATTTACACAATTACAGAAAAAATTGTTTCTGAACATGATGTTATAAAAAATCCCAATATAGACGAAATATTTGACATTGACAAAGAAATTAGAATAAAAACAAACGAATTAATTAAATAATCATTTGTAGTTTTTCAGATTTACATAATGTAAAGAATTTTTGTCATAATAGTGCCTTTTGTGCTATAGTAATACTATAGAGAATAGATTAGGGAGAAGATATGTCTGAAAATACACAAGATATTATTAATGATAAAGGTTTAGAAGCCTTGAATACTGTTGTGACTGCTAAACCGGAAGAAACTTATGAAGCAATAGAGACTCATACTTCAGCTGAATATAACGCTGAAAATATAAGAGTTCTGGAAGGTTTAGAAGCCGTTAGAATAAGACCCGGCATGTATATCGGTTCAACTTCACAAAGAGGTTTGCACCACTGTATTTATGAAATTGTAGACAACTCAATTGATGAATCTTTAGCCGGATTTTGTACAGATATCCACGTAACAATTCATAAAGATAATAGTATTACAGTTGAAGATAACGGTCGTGGAATTCCTGTTGATATTAAACCGGATAGCGGGAAATCCGCATTAGAAATTGTACACACCGTACTTCACGCAGGCGGCAAATTCGGAGACGGAGGATACAAAGTTTCAGGCGGTTTGCACGGTGTTGGGGCATCTGTTGTTAACGCATTATCAGAAAAATATATTGTTGAAGTTTCTCGTCAAGGTTTTGTTTGGCGTCAAGAATATATGAGAGGAGAACCTCTTGCACCTGTTGAAAAAGGCGAAGCAACAGATAAAACTGGTACTAAGACAACATGGTGGCCTGATCCTGAAATATTTACGGAAACCACAGAAATAGACTGTGATGTTATCGCAAATCGCCTCAGAGAAATGGCATTTTTGAATAAAGGCTTAAAAATTATTTTCTCACGTCATGACAGTGAAGAAGTTGAAACTTTCCACTATGAAGGCGGTATCGGAAGTTATGTCGAATTTTTAAACAAAAACAAAACAGTTTTGCATGAAAAGCCTATTTATATTGATAAAGTTATCGGTGAAATTCAGGTTGAAGTTGCAATGCAATATACAGATTCTTATCAAGAAAGCGTATTATCTTTTGCAAACAACATAAACACTCACTCAGGCGGGACACATTTGACCGGCTTCAGAAACTCTATTACTCGCGTGTTAAACGATTATGCGAGAAAAAATAATATATTAAAAGATTCTGATCAAAACCTTTCAGGTGAAGATGTCAGAGAAGGCCTGACAGCAATAGTTTCAGTTAAAATACCTAACCCTGAATTTGAAGGGCAAACAAAAGAAAAATTGGGCTCTCAAGAAGCTATGGGCGCAGTTCAAGATGCAGTTCGCGACAAATTACAAGAATGGCTTGAATTTAACCCGAAAATTGCAAAAATGATTTTAGAAAAAACTTTGCAGGCTCAACGGGCAAGAGAAGCTGCAAGAAAAGCCAGAGAATTAACAAGACGTAAAACTGTTCTTGAAAATTCAACTTTGCCGGGTAAACTTGCTGATTGTTCAAACAGAGAACCTGAAAAATGTGAAATCTTCTTAGTCGAAGGGGATTCCGCAGGCGGTTCTGCTAAGCAAGGCCGAAACAGAATGTTCCAAGCAATTTTACCGCTTAGAGGTAAAATCTTAAACGTTGAAAAAGCCAGATTAGACAGAATTTATGCAAATAACGAAATTCAGTCTATGGTTCAGGCATTCGGAATTAAAATAAGCCGTAATGCTGAAGAAGTGGAAATTGACAAGCTTCGTTATCACAAAATTATCATCATGACTGATGCTGATGTAGACGGAGCTCATATCAGAACACTAATGTTAACATTCTTCTTCCGCTATGCAAGACCTTTGATTGAACAAGGCTATGTTTATATTGCCCAGCCACCTTTGTTTAAAGTTACACAAGGCAAAACGTCAGAATACCTGTTCAATGAACACGTATTGGACAAAATGCTAAAAGAACGCGGAATTAAGAATTTGAGTTTATCTGACAAAGATAAGAAAAATGTTAAAACCGGGGACGAATTACTTGATTTAATCAAAAACATGTCTGAGTTTTATCGTTCTTACAACAACCCTATATTAAATCTTTTCCCGGCAGTATTTTTAAGAGGGTTAGTTCGTTCAGATATTAAACTTGAAGATTTTGACAGTCAGTCCAGAATGAACGAAATTTGCGATTACTTAAATCATTATCTTCAAGATCACGCGAAAAATTACAATATTCAAGAAGCTGAAAATTACAAAGTTGAGGTTAAATACAATCCTGAAAATGCTAAGTATTCATTTATTTTGCATTTAAACAATGAAGAACATGTAATATTAAATCAAAATATTATAAAAAGTTCCGAATACAAAAAATTAAAAGCTTCATATCCTTTAATTCGTGATTTTTTAATTGAGGAATCTGACGGATTATTACTTGAAACAGATACCGAAAAATATGAAATCAATTCATTTGAGAAATTACAAAAACTAATTGACGATAGAGGTTCAAAGGGATTACAAATTCAACGATTCAAAGGTTTGGGCGAAATGATGCCGCAGCAGCTCTGGGAAACAACAATGGATCCGGCAACAAGAACATTGTTAAAAGTAAACCTTGAAGATGCAATGCTTTGTGACCAACTATTTGATGTGTTGATGGGTGATAAAGTAGAACCCCGCCGAGATTTTATAGAAACTAACGCAGTTTATGCGACAAATATTGATACATAGAAAAAAGGTGAGATAAACTCTCACCTTTTTTATTAAATCATACGGAGGTAACTTTCTATAAATTCATCTATTTCGCCATCAAGTACGGCATCAACATTACCTTCTTCATAACCTGTTCTATGATCTTTTACCATTTTGTAAGGGTGTAAGACATAAGAACGGATTTGTGAACCAAAATTTATATCGACATTTTCACCTTTTAATTCTGACATTTTTTGTTCATATTCCGCTTCTTTTATTGCTAACAATTTTGATACAAGAATTTGCATGGCATATTCTTTATTTTGAAGCTGAGAACGTTCTTGTTGACACTTAACAACAATTCCTGTCGGTTTATGCAAAATTCTGACCGCAGTTTCTACTTTATTAACATTTTGCCCGCCTGCACCACCTGAACGCATCGTCGTAATTTCCAAATCATCAGGCGGGATAATTATTGTCTTTTCAAAATCTTCAATTATAGGAGATACTTCAACTGATGCAAAACTTGTCTGACGTTTTCCATTCGCATTAAAAGGTGAAATTCTTACAAGACGATGTACACCTTTTTCAGCTTTTGAATAGCCGAATGCATATCTGCCTGAAATTTTTATTGTAGCGGATTTTATACCTGCTTCATCACCGTCAAGTTTATCAAGCAGGTCGAATTTCCAACCGCGTTTTTCTACCCAGCGCAAATACATTCTAAGAAGCATACTTGCCCAATCTTGTGCATCTGTTCCTCCGGCGCCGGCATTTATGGTTAAAATTGCATCGGCATTATCATATTCACCAGACAACATTTGTTCAAGTTCAAATTTTTCCAGTTCTTTTTCGACTAATTGTATTTGTTTATAACTTTCAGTTATTAAATCTTCATCAGATAAATCCAGTGCAATTTGACAATCTTCAACTACAGACTCCCATCTGCTCAACTTATTTAATATTTCTTTTTTATCTTTAATCTCTTGACCAAGTTTTGATGCTTTTTCACTATCTGACCATATCTGTGGATTTTGCATTTGCTGCTCAAGTTCAGCCAGATTTCTATTTAATTTTTCAGGGTCAAAGGCACTCCTTTATTTTTAACAATCCCGTTATAAATAAATTTAATTCCTGCTTTAATTCCGTCTCCATACTAATATTGTACACTAAAAAAGTTTACTTGCAATTAAGGTTAATATGTTATAATTTGAAGATATAAGAGAGAGTTTTAACATAATGGAAATTCTAAAGTATCTACAACGACTATATTCATCAAAGCAAGCTATTTGGAACCATATAACTCTGTTTTCTGTTATCGGGATAATGGTTATTATGTTGAATAATGTTTTTGCAGCTTGGGGAAATGCCGTTTTGATATCTTTTTTTTCTGTTCCGCCATCAACTAATTTGGAATTGGCATTGGATTGTGCTTTCGGATTACTGATTTTGCTATTTCTTTTTGCTTACGAATATAAATTTATAAATAAAATTATGAATGAAGATATAGTAGAACTTCCGGATTTAAATATAGAAACATTCGGAATATTTTTTAAAATTCTGCCATTGTTTATAATATGGCAAATATATTTTATAATAATTGCCTTATGCGGGACATTTATTTGTATAAAAATCAATAACACTTCTATTTCATATATTTTCGCCTCAATTATGTTGTGTATAACTCCGTTTATTTCTATGATATTCACAGAATTTTCCAAAGATTTTAAATTTAAAAAAGAATATTTTAATCCGTTTTATATATTTAAATTTTTAGATAAAACACTCTCAGATGTAATTATTTTGTTTTTGGATTTATGTATTGTAATGATAATTCCTGCTTGTATTTTTTATCTGATTTTTGATTACGCAGGGTCAATAAAATCCGAAACCATAAAATTAGGAACATATTTGGGTACAACATGCCTGTCAGTTTATACCGGGTTTATAATGAAATACTTATATTGCGCAGGAATTGCACATACAGTTAAAACAAGATTTTCCGAAAAAAAAGCTATTGATTAATAATTTGAATTCTTCCATCATCATAAATTTCAACGGGCTCTTTTGATTTTTGAAGAATTGCAATTACACATTTTGTTGCGTCAAAATCATATTTTTCGAGAGTTCTTTCCGGTTGATTTAAATTTTTAAATCCATCATTTCCGAGTGCACAATAATCATTAAGAACTGTTGTATAGAATTTATCTGATCTCGGATTATTTATGTCTATTTGGGTTTCCTGTCCAAATTTATCAACAAATGACATAGATTTTAATTTCCCATTTTCCGTAACAGTATACTTGAGTCCAGAAGTGTAAAAAATGCCGGGTTTGTTGGCAATATTAGTGAAAGATTTTGATGCAAGTTTTACTGCTTCAACTAAATCTTTCTCACTATAACTCATTCTATACAATTTATTTTTAAAAGGTAGAATATCGGTTAATATTCTTGAATCAACTTTACCCGGTTCAAAATAACCTCTGATATTCGGAGAAGGTAATATAACCACATCACAATCCAAATCTTTTCTTATACAATCTGTAATAAAGTATGCATGCGGATTTGGTTCAATTAAATCTTTTGTTAACGGAGGAGGTGCAGATTTAACATAGCCATATGTTTCTCTTGCCCCAAATATTTTATCAAAAACATATTTTGCAGGAGCATAACGCCTGAAATTTCTTGTATATCCAACATTATTTTGGACTTTTTTAATTATCCCGTTATCATCAAATTCAAGATTTAAAACTCCAAAATTTTTGCCGTCTCTGCCGGCTTGAGTAATAATTACAGGTTCTCCTGATTTTGAATAAACAAGATTTTTACCTTCTTGTATATCTACAATTAAATCGTGTGAGTGTCCGCCTAATATTACGTCAATTCCTTGAGTTTGACTTGCTAAAATTTTGTCTAACGTATAACCCAGATGAGATACAACAATAATCTTATTTACCCCCTGTTTTTGGAGTTTTTCAACCTCATCTTGAACATTTTCAATAGTTTCTTTCACCTTGCTAACTTCTATATCTCTTTGGATTACCCCAACTTTAGAACGCTTAAATAAATCAATTGGTGAAGTTCCTATAATACCGTATTTATGCCCGTTTTTTTCTTCAATAACGGAAGATTTTATAACACTATTCCAAGGATTTCGAGGGTTTACCTTTACATTTGCCGCTAACAAATTGTATGGGATTAGCGGCAGAACGGTTCCAATTTTTTCCTGCATATCATATTCATGATTACCAACCGCAGATGCACAAACACCTATCATTTTTTGAAACATAACAGCAAGTTGATTTGTCTTAAAATCTTCCCCTATCATAATATCGCCGGACGATAACTTAAAAGTATCTACGTCCGGCCTATATTTGTATTTTGCATCAAATGCATTTGATGCTGTAATTGTTCGTTCCATGTTTATTGATTTTCCATGGTAATCGTTTATATAAAAAATACTCGTATTAATATTATTAGTCTGGTTTATCGGATTTATCATTTTTTAATAAGTCCCTTTAGCATGAAACCATATAAAGATTTTTTTTGACTAATGTTATATACTTTTTTTTACAAATTTTAACTTTAAAAACGCATAATCTGCACATTCCATTCTTTAGCAAGAGTATCGTAAATCTCATTAATTTTGTCTGTAACTTCTAACAGTATAATTCCATTATTTAGACATTTATATTCGCCTATATTGTGTAAACCTATTCTGGTTCTTATAATACAACCGTATTTAGTTAAAATTTCTTGAAATTTAACGGCTTCTTCTATTCTGTTATCTAGACTTACACCGATAATTGCACTCATGTTTTACTCCTTTATAAAAACATAACCGCTATTAAAGCAAAAAATAATACCCTTACGGGTATTATTTTTGTTAAATGAATTTAGTGATAATTACTCAATATCGAGATTATCGGTAGCTTGAAGCTGTTTTTTTCTGAGATTATGCATTACCGCATCTACTAACAACTCATAAGATTTCATATTTTCAATATTAGGAAATTCTTCTTTGAGTTGGGCTCTGACCATTGCTTCCAGCTCTAGGTCGTCAGAAATCGATTTTAGATTTTCCACACCGCTTACTGTTTCCAAATATTCAGTAGTGCTTTTATCTAATGTATTTTTACTTGAAAATGAAAGCCAACGAAATTTCGGGCTGATATTTTCTTTTAACTTTTTTACTACTTTTAAATTTTTTATTCGGTCAAACATTTGTTTCTACCTCTATTTTGTACCTTCTTGTATAATTTTAAAGTATCCTCAAGAAAATAATTGACTTTTTTACATGTTAAAGTTACAAAAATTAACATTTATCTAAAACGCAGTTATATCTTGCTGAAATCAGCCAGATAATCATATTTATTTTTTAAGATTGTTAACAATGCAATTCTGTTTTGTTTAATTTTTTCATCTTTATCCATGACCAGAACATCTTCAAAGAATTTTTCAACCGCAGAATTCAATTTTTCCAATTCTTTTAAATAAATTGCATAATCGGTTGTTTCCGAAACTTGCTTAATAGTATTATACAAATCTTTTTCTGCATTTTCAACGAAAAGACTTTCATCAATGTTACTGTTAGAAGTTTCTTTTAAAATGCGTATTACTCTATTTGCATTTTCTAAAAGTGCCGGTGCATTTAAATTATTGATTATTTCAACTCTTTTTACATAATCCGCAACATCTTTTAGCGGATTCTTAACAGAGCATGCTTCAAGAGCGTTCTTATTATATTTTTCACTCAGAAGAATAATCATTCTTTGTATAAAAAATTCTTTTACTTCATCTGCACAATCTTTTTGTACAGGCAATAGACTTAAAGCTTCCTTAATGTACTTATCCACATCAATTTTTAAATCAGCATCAAGAATTGTTTTAATAACTCCGAGTGCTGCACGTCTGACACCTAACGGGTCTGATGAACCTGTAGGCTTTTTCCCACCTGCAAACACGGCACAAACTGTATCAATTTTATCGGCAATTCCGACAATTTGACCCTCGATACCGCTTGCCGTTTCACTTTCTGCATTTAATGGGAAATAGTGTTCTTTAATACCTTGAACTACCTTGTCATTTTCTCCTGAAACTCTTGCATAATCTGCACCGATAAAACCTTGTAATTCGGTAAATTCGAATACCAAATTTGTTGTTAGATCTGCTTTACAAAGAAGGGCAGTTCTTTCAATAGATTCTGAATTAAGTTCAGAATGACATTCTTTTAAGTCTGAAGCAATAGATTTTGAAAGTTTAATAAGTCTTTGTGTTTTGTCAAACATTGTTCCCATTCCTTTTTGGAATGTTACGCCTTTAAGTGCTTCAACATAATCGACAAGAGGTTTTTTAGTATCTTCATTGAAGAAAAATACGGCATCATCAAGTCTTGCTTTTATTACTCTTACGTTTCCTGCTTTTATATTGGCAAATTCATTGCCAATATAATTTGTCATAGTAATAAATTTGTTTATAAGTTTTTTATTTCTGTACAAAGCAAAGTATCTTTGATGAACTGCCATAACCGTTACCGTAACTTCTTCCGGTATATCAAGATATCTTGGATCAAATTCACATACAGCAGGTACCGGATATTCGGTAATAAAGGTTACTTCTTCCAGTAAATCATCAGTATAATATGGTTCAGCACCGAGAGCTGAAGCAGCTTCTTTCGCTTTTTGTACAATAAGTTGTTTTCTTTCTTCCTGATCAACTATTACACAAGAATTTCTCATGATTTCTTTATAATCACACGGATTATTTATAAACACCTGTTGTTGCGCAAATCTGTGACCACGGGAATATACGCTTGATTCTTTATCTATAATTTTGATTTTAACTTCTTCATTATCTAAAATTGAAACAATCCACTTTATAGGTCGGGAAAATTTTTCGTCATTATATCCCCACCTCATAAAATGTGAACCTTGAAGCTTCATAAATATTGAAGGAACATTTTCCTGTAAAAGTTCTGATATTGATTTACCTTTTATGACGATTTTTGCATAGAGATAATTATCTTGAACAAATAAATCATCTTTAGAAAGATTATTCTTTCTTGCAAAACCTTCGCCAGCTTTTGTCAAATTTCCGCTTTCATCATAAGCAACAACTGCAATCGGCCCTTTAATGACCTTTTCTTCATCAGCGGTCCGGTTGTCCAAACCATCAATTAAAACTGCCAGTCGTCTGGGAGTTGCATAAACTTTTATATCAGAAAATTTAACTTTATTATCATTTAAAAAACTTGTAAAACCCTTATTTAATTGTTCTATAGCCTGTGGTATAAATTTATAAGGTAATTCTTCCGTTCCCACTTCTAGTAAATAAATGCTCATTTTCTATCCTTTAATTTGTATAACTGCAGATTGATTATAATAAAAGCATAAAGTGTTGTAAATACCATATTAAATTTCGGTAATATCTTCACAAAAAATATTGCACTAATTTTAAAAAAGTTATAGAATACATTCATTATGTTAAAGAATCTTTTAAGTTTTATTTTATTAACTACAATATTTATCTATTGCGTAGTAAACGGGCATGGTATGCAAAGAACGAGCGAAGGAGAATTGTTTGAGGACTTTCAGGTCGTTGCATTACAGCATATTACATCAGATTTGTCAAATTATTTGAGTAAAAGACATATAAAATACACTATATATAGAATTCCTAATTATGTAAGGGAATTTTTAAAAACGAACGAAGATTTTTCTATTGTTTATCAAGAAGATCCTTTAAAATATTCAATTATAACATTTACCGGCTACAAAAAACCGCCGAAAAATATTACTGCATTGAAAGAATTTTATACAAAATTGGATACTCTGGCAAATCAGCACGAAAACTTTTTTAATTACTTAGTCCACAGAGAAGTCATGAATACTCATTATAAAGCAAAACATGACAATATGGCTTATAAAGATTTAAGACTTCGCTGCAACAGATTTTGTATAATTAATCCTGCTAAAAATACAATGTTTGTGTTCAGTCATATTACTGATGCTGAAAAAAATGCTCTGGATACTCTTTTTAGAGAATTTGAGTATTCTTCAGATTAATTATTGTAAATTCTCTG
Source organism: bacterium (assembly GCA_017467605.1). Taxonomy (GTDB): domain Bacteria; phylum Cyanobacteriota; class Vampirovibrionia; order Gastranaerophilales; family Gastranaerophilaceae; genus Zag111. The sequence goes on from JAFUSQ010000060.1 coordinate 66,863, forward strand.
ACTGTATTCTTAATTTTTGTTTTGTTTTTCGTTTATACTCAACTTGAGGATAATAAGCGGAGACTTTATTGTGAAAAACTTTTTAAAAATAACAGGGTATACATTTGCAAGTATTTTATTATGTTTATATTTAGCATTTTTATTTATTTTGCCTAATAAAATTAATTTAAATGTTTACAAACCTGATATACAAAAATTAGTGAAAGAAAACACTGATTTAATTGTAGATTTCGACAAAGTTAAAGTTATAACAACACCATTATTAGAAGCCGGAATTAAAACTAAAAATATAACAGTAAAACTACCTGACGGTTCTGTTTTATTCAGCGCAGATTCTTTCAAAGGAAAAGTTTTCCTTCCGAGTTTATTATGGTTATCTGTTAATGTTACCTGCGCAGATATAGAAAACCCAACCCTGAATATCGAAATTATAAACAGCGAAAAATATAAAGTTGCAAAAGTTTTTGAAGATTTAGTAAACAGAAAAAGAGCACAAAAACGAGCAAATCCTCAAACTGTATATCAAAATGAGCAACAAAACGAATTACCAATTGACCCCTCATCAATAAAATTATATATTCCCGCTTTAAAATTAAACAACTATAAAGCAATAATTGACGACACTAAAGCCTCACATAAATTAACACTAAAAGGAGAACAATTAAAAGTCGGATATTTTAACGGAAAAAGTGCAAAACTCAAAACTTATGCGGAATTTTTCAGTGATAACGATAAAAACATCACACTGGATTTAGACATAGATAGCTTATTACCTGAATTTACTCCGGCAGAAAAAACGGAAGAAGATGAAGATGCAGTATTTGAATTACCTTTCGTAAATCCAATAAATGTGTATAGAGATTACAATCTGAAATCTAATCTCCATTCAAAAATAAAAATTCGCAAAAACAAACATAATGGAGAAATATGGGCAAAAGGTAATATCGATATTACAAACACAACAGTTACACTTTCCGGACTTGAACTGCCAAAATCATATTACAAATTAAATGCTAAAGGACACTTATTTGAATTTGATACAAATATATATGCAACAAATAATGAATACATGAAATTATTTGGAAGTATAAGTAATAATCCTGCGAATAAGTTTGCAGATATAACATTTAAATCAACTCAAGTTCATTTTAACAATTTAATCAAAATTGCTCAGGCTTATCTCGATACTATTCATATTAAAAACGATTTTGCCAACATGAGCGCAAGCGGTTATTTGTTTGCTAATTTCAGAGTCAAAACAGATTTTAATGATATGAAATCAAACGGGAAATTTATTATAAGAGGCGGAAATATTCACGATAACAATATAGGATTGTTATTTAATAATATGAATGCAAATATATCATTCGATAATGATATTCTGAATGTACAAGATACACGTTTATTAATTAATCAAAGACCTCTAAAAATTTCCGGTAAAATTGATGATAATTCTATTGCAAACTTAAATATTACAGCGGATAAAATTCCGTTACGAGGCATATTTATGGCATTTGCTCCTCGTGATATTAAAAATTCATACGATCTAAAATCAGGATTTTTAACCCTTGATGCTAAAATTACGGGTGAAATAAAAAATATAATATCACTTCTAAAAGCTGATTTGGAAGATTTTGCCATTAATGATAAAAACGGAAATTTTGTTATATCAAACAAATTATCCCGTTTTGGAATAGTCAATTATGCCGGGACAATAAAAGGTAAATTTAAAAATAATGATTTACAAATATTATTACCTTCTTCAAATTCTTTAATTTCAGATAAAAGCATAATTGCTGACCTGAATAATGAAAAAATTGTTATAAATCCTTCTGATATAATATTTAACAGACAATCTATAATAACTTTTAACGGAAGTATTGATAAATATTTAACGAGTCCAAAAATTGAAATTACCGCAAACGGAGCAATTAATGGAGATGACGTTAAAATATTTGCAGGACAGGCCGCTGCACCATATCTTGAAACAAAAGGAGCAATCCCTTTAAAAGCTTCTATTGAAGCTAACAAACAAAAATTGAAAACTGTTTTGCAAATGCAATCTGATATAAATAATTACATAACACCTGTAATTTTTGATGAACTTTACGGAAAACAGATTTTACTTCAATTACTTGCAGAAAAAAATGGGGACAGTATTAAAGTATACAAATCAGGATTATACATAAGACGTCCTAATGCTATATTCAGGGATAATTTAAAATTTAACTTATTAAATTCCAAGGAAATAATAGGTATAAGGGCTATGGTTTCAAATCTTAGCACGACACCATTTTTAAATTTATTAAAGCTTAAAATACACAAAGATCTTAAAGGCTCAATTTGTGTATTTCCTCAATCTGAATTTGTTTTGAACGGAGGGATTGATGCTTTTGGGAATCTATCAAAACCAAAAATCAACGGGAATTTGGATATAAGTGATATAAAATTCCCTCAATGGCTCACTAATATTAGAAATATCGGAATAAATATCCGAAATCAGGATTTAAGAATTGATATTCGTGATGTTAATGCAAACGGTTCTGACTTTAATATTATCGCTTTAACAAACTTTAATTTATTAACTAAAACTCGTCTGTCAGATATTCGTATATATTCAAGATTATTAGATATTGACAAATTATTACAAGTTAGTGATTCAATTGTTAAAGCCTTGCCTCAGGCTGAGAATTCTAATACAACAACATCTCAAAACAATGATATTCCGATAGAAATTTTGAGGGGGAATATTGATTTTCGTACAATAACAACAGGAAATATTGTTGCAAGAAATACAACGGCAAAAATTGTTTTACTTAAAAGTATTCTTTATATTAATGACTTAAAAACTTTACCTCTTGGAGGGAAAGTCAACGGAGACATCTCTGTAAACCTATCAAATCAGGAAATTAATGCCAAAATAAGCGGTAAAGAATTTAATATTGAAAAACTTTTGGCTGATTTAATGCAAATGAAAGACACTCTGTCAGGAGATATGAATTTTATTGCAGATATATCACTCAAAGGTACAACTATTGAAGAACAGATGAAATCTTTAAAAGGTTATGTTGATTTTAATATCAAAAACGGCCAACTTGGTCCGTTTGGGAAATTTGAAAACTTCCTGATGGCCGAAAACATTAGAGAAAATGCATTTTTCTCCTCCACTATCGGATCGGTTATTACAAATATTGTAACTTTTGATACATCACATTTTAATAATTTATTTGGTCATTTAACCTTTAACGACGGATTTGCAAATATTACACCGATAAAAAGTCAAGGAAATGTTATGGCTTTATATATTGCAGGAAAAGTCGGTCTGCTTGATAATAGCGCAGATATGAAATTAAGAGGTAAATTAGGTTCAACTTTTTCTGATAGTTTAGGACCTTTGGCTAATATTAATCCTGTTAATTTGGTTAAAAATACTCCGGGCTTAAATGTTGTTGCAGCAAAATCATTTGCAATATTCTGTGAAGCCGTTTCTGAAGAAGAAATGAAAGCTATTCCTTCTCTTGCTGAAAATAAGTCAGATGATTATGCTACAAAATTCCAAATTGTATTAAGAGGCGATACTCGTAAACCTCTAAAAATGATTAAATCATTTAAATGGCTTGCTTCAAATGCAGAAATTGAAAGTGCTAAAAATTTCGTTGATACAATACCGGTTCCTGAAGCTGGTGAAGAAGGAATGTCTGTTGATGAACTTATAAAATTAAGACAGCAGCAAGCAATTGAACAAACTCAAATCAAAAAAAATGAAAGTAAGAAGTCTGTTGTCGATAAATTAAAAAATAAATTTAAACATAATAAATAAATTAAGCAGGGGTGTGTATTTTCACACCCTCCCTTTTAAAAGTGACAGCAACTTGTAATTTGACTTTATTTTAAATATAATTTTTTTATGAATAATATAAAAAAAATTAACTTAAAAAATTTTGAAATTGGCGGGGATAAATTAACAATTCTTGCAGGTCCTTGTGCTATTGAAAGTCAGGAAATACTTGACGAAACGGCAAATGGCTTAAAAGAAATAACAAAAGAATTAGATATAAATTTTGTTTTTAAATCATCATTTGATAAAGCAAACAGATCTTCAATTACTTCTTTTCGCGGTCCGGGAATGGAAAAAGGATTGGAAATGCTTGCTCAAATAAAAGAAAAATACGATTTACCAATAGTTACGGATATTCATACTCCTGATCAGGCGGCTCATGCTGCTGAAGTTGCAGATATATTACAAATCCCTGCATTTTTATGCAGGCAAACAGATTTACTTGTTGCAGCGGCACAGACAGGTAAAATCATTAATATTAAAAAAGGTCAATTTTTAGCCCCTGAACAGATGGGCAGTCTTGTAAAAAAAGTGGAAGATTCGGGGAATAATAATATTTTACTTACTGATAGAGGAACTTCATTCGGTTATAATAATTTGGTTGTGGATTTTAGAGGAATTCCAATTATGCAATCTTTTGGATATCCTGTTGTCTTTGATGCAACACATAGTGTGCAGTTGCCCGGGGCTAACGGAAGTTCTTCAGGCGGCGACAGAAGATTTGTGCCGACATTGGCAAAAGCTGCAATGGCTGTTGGGGCAAATGTTTTGTTCTTTGAAATTCACCCTGATCCGGATAAGGCTAAATGTGACGGACCAAATATGATTGCACTGAAAGATGCAAAAGAATTATTCACTATTTGCAAAAAAATATTTGAGGCAGTGAAATAGATGCTTAGTATAAAAACTTTTGTGGAAGGTCCTATTGATGCAAATAATTATCTTCTTACTGATGAAGACTCAAGAGAAGCTGTTTTGATTGACTGTTCTTCTTCAAGAGATGAATTTGTAAATTCAATTAAAGATGCTAATGTAACACTAAAATATATTTTATTAACTCATGGACATTTTGATCATTTGCTCGGAGTAGATAAGTTTAAGAAAGAATTTTGTGTTGAAACTTATGTTTCAAAAGACGATATGACACAGGTTGAACTTGCCCCTCAAATGCTTGGTATATTTGCGGGATCTATGACTGAAGATATAAAAAGTATAAAAAATTTTGTCTCAGATGGTGATGAATTTAAAATAGGTAATTATACAATAAAAGCAATATCCACTCCGGGGCATACCAGAGGCGGAATGTGTTATTTGGTTGATAATAAATTATTTTCGGGCGATACTCTTTTTCAGGGAAGCGTCGGAAGATGCGATTTACCGGAAGGTGATTTGCAATCACTTATTTCCGGTATAAAAAATAAGATTTTTTCTTTGCCTGAAAATACGGAAGTTTTTCCGGGTCATGGCGCGAAAACAACAATAGGTTACGAAAAAAAATATAATGAAATAATAAATTACTAACGGTAAAAACCTTTAGTAAAGTAATAAGAGGTAAAAGATGAAAGAACAATTAGAAAAAATTTATTCAGATGCGGTTATGGATATAGAAAAAGCACTTACGGTAAAAGATTTAGAGGATATTAAATTTAAATATTTAAGCCGAAAAGGTGAACTTAATGAAATAAAAAAAGGCTTAAAAGATTTATCTCCTGATGATAAAAAAGTCGTTGGTTCTTTGGCAAATGAAATTTCTAATAAATTAGAAGCTTCAATATCGGATAAATTTCAAAAATTTTATCAGCAAGAATTAAATTCAAAGCTTGAAAAAGAAAAAATTGACGTAACTTTGCCCGGGAAATACGTTCCGCAAGGGCATGTTCACCCGTTAACCTCAACAACAAATGAAATTGTTTCAATCTTTCAAAGCTTAGGCTTTTCTGTTGCTCCGAATGAATGTTCTCCGGAAGTTGAAACAGAATATTTTAATTTTGATATGTTGAACGTTCCGCAAGATCACCCTGCACGTGATGTTCAAGATACATTCTATACTAATATAGCAAAAAATGTTGTACTGAGAAGCCAGACATCAGGTGCGCAAATTCACGTTATGGAAAATCAAAAACCTCCGATTAGAATTATTGCACCGGGCAGAGTTTACAGAAATGAAAATATAAATTCTCGAAAAAATAATTTTTTCCACCAAATTGAAGGACTTTATGTGGATAAAGATATTACTTTTGGAGATTTAAAAGGTGTATTAAATGAATTTATAAGAATTTATTTTGGTGCAAGCCGTCCTACAAGATTCAGAAACAGCTTTTTCCCATTCACAGAACCTTCTGCAGAAGTTGATGTTCAATGTATTATGTGTGAGGGGAAAGGTTGTAGAACTTGTTCCGGTACAGGCTGGTTAGAAATTTTAGGAGCAGGTATGGTTGATCCGAATGTATTGAGAGGGGTCGGAATCGATCCTGATGTATATTCAGGATTTGCTTTTGGTATGGGGGTTGAAAGACTTGCAATGCTAAAATATGCAATTGATGATATCAGATTGTTCTTTAATAATGATGTAAGATTTTCAGAACAATTTAAGGGGTAAATATAATAAATATCTTTTCCCTCGCCCCTTGTGGGAGAGGGTTATGGAGAGGGGTAGAATACATGTCAATTATAATAATGATATTACTTTTAGGATTTTTAATTCTTGTTCACGAGATGGGGCACTTTTTTGCAGCTCGTGCACTTGGGATTAAGGTTTCAAAATTTGCATTGGGTTTTCCAATCGGGCCTACTCTTTGGAGTAAAAAAATCGGTGATGTCGAATATTTAATACATGCCTGTATGATTGGCGGTTATGTGGCATTTCCTGATGATGACAAAGATAGCGAATTACCAATGGATTCTCCTGAAAGATTCATAAACAACCCTGTTTGGAAAAGAATGATTGTTATATCCGCAGGGGTTGTTACAAATGCTGTTGTTGCAATTTTACTTGTTTGGTTAACGGCAGGAATTTGGGGACAATTACCTTCCGGACAAGCTCAAATTTATGTGAATAATATTGTCGCAGAAAAAGGTTCATCAATTTACGATAGCGGTATGCAAAAAGGGGACAGAATTGCTTTTATTAACGGTTCAAAAATAGAATCAGGTTACGCATTGTCATCTTATGCTCAAAAAAGTGCCGCATATGACGGTAAAATTGACAAAGATACTCTTGATGATAATTTAATCAAATTAAAAAATTTAAATAAGAATTTGCCTGATGAAGGTAATATTTCAAAGGGAACAGTTGTAACACTCCCGAACAATTTGACAGAACAAAAACTTATTCTTAGTGATGATGTTTTGATTGGCTTAGCTTTTTACAATGATGACAGATTAAAATTAGATGATAAACAAATAAAACTAAGAGATGAATTAAAAGGTAAATCCGAATATCTTGCAAACGGTGAAACGACTTTAAATGACTTGGCTTATGCCATATCAGATAATATAAGGCCTTTAGAAATTGTTGTTGAACGTAACGGCAAGGAGATTGAATTAAATCCGATTTATCCGAATGAAAAAGGATTAATCGGGATAGAATTTGATACTCAGGCTATTGCTATAAAAACCAATACTCCTAAAAAAATCATTGTAGAAGGCTCTAAATATTTGTGGAAGCAGACAACAATGCAAGTTTACGGATTTTATCAATTGCTTTCCGGCAAAATTCCTGCAAAAGAAATTCATGGAATTGTTGCGGTTGCGAAAGTCGGCGGAGATGTTATAGATAAGGGTGGATTATCTTCAGGATTACTTCTGACGGCAATAATTTCTGCTTGGCTTGCAATACTTAATTTCTTGCCAATTCCGGCACTAGATGGCGGACATTTTATGTTCTTAATTATTGAAACTTTAAGAGGGAAACCTGTTAGTGAAAAGGCGATTGATATTCTAAGTACGATTTTCTTTGTGCTTATTATAATTTTGGCATTTTTGCTGATTGGTAATGACATTTATGCGCTTATAATGCACCAATTATAAAATATTATATTGTCATTCCGAACTTTACAAGCTCGAACAGGCGCAACGGAGTGAGCCTTGTGAGACTGTATGCATGGGAGCGAAGCGAGTCGTAGTTTCGGAATCTGTTTTTAGACCCTGAATCAAGTTCAGGGTTACATATATTTGCTCCCATTTTCAATTTTGCATTCTGCCATTATTTTTAATATTCATTTTCCCTTTTTGTGTTAATATTAATAAGGTTATTAATATACATTTATGGAGAGATGAAAAATGTTAGATTTTATTCAATCGCATGGAATGATTATATCGGGTGCAATTCTTTTGATTGCATACATTTTCATTGCCAGCGAAAAAATTCAAAAATCTGTTGTAGCATTGGTTGGGGCTTCTCTGACAATGCTGCTCGGATTGATTCCTTTATCTTTGGATATTGAAAGTAACACAAAAGGCGTTTTTGAGTATGTTGATTTTCAGGTAATTTTCTTACTTATAGGAATGATGATTATCGTGAATATTGCAAGTCGAAGCGGAGTATTCAAATGGCTTGCACTAAACTTATTAAAGGCTACAAAAGGACACCCGAAAACAGTTTTATTTGCACTTGCTGCATTTACTGCCGTTGCATCTGCATTTTTAGACAATGTTACAACTGTTGTTCTTATGATGCCAATAACATTTGTTATTGCTAAAGAATTTGATACTGATCCGATTCCGTTTTTAATTACAGAAGTTATGGCTTCTAATATTGGTGGAACAGCAACGTTAATTGGTGATCCTCCAAACATTATTATCGGAACTCGCGCCGGATTAAGCTTTATGGATTTTGTGAGAGAACTTACTCCGATTGTATTTATAATTTTTATAATCTCAGTTTCTATTCTAATTTTCTTGTTTAGAAAAGGCTTGAAAGCAACTCCGGAAAAAATGGAGCATGTTGCTAATTTAGATAATTCAAAAACAATTACCGATAAGGCCCTAATGATAAGATCCGTAATTACTTTGCTTTTAGTAATTTTGGGATTTGTAACCCATGATATTACTCATATTTCGGCCTATGTATTTGCCGTTGCCGGTGCATCATTCTTGTTGTTGTTTGAAAAACCAAAAGAAATTTATAGAGATGTTGAATGGCTTACAATATTTTTCTTTATAGGATTGTTTATAATTATTGGCGGATTTGAAGCAAATGGCGGAATTAAGTTCCTTGCCGATCAGTTAATTGTTTTGACTCATGGAAGTTTGGAAGCTGCAACAATGATAATCCTTTGGGCATCAGGAATTTTGTCAGGTATAATTGATAATATACCATATACAGCAACAATGACTCCTTTGATTGCAGAATTAATAAATCCTGCAAATCCAAATGCAATAACAGGAAATGTTCATGCTCTGTGGTGGGCATTATCACTTGGTGCATGTTTGGGCGGAAACTTAACAATAATCGGTGCCGCAGCAAATGTTTTGGTAAGTGAAACCGCAGCATCAAAAGGTCATAAAATTTCATTTATGAAATTTATGAAATACGGTATGCTCGTTGTGTTTATTTCACTAACGTTAAGCTCTGTATACCTGTATTTCAGATACCTTGCGTAATTAGGGTTTATAAATATAAAAAGGCGGAATTTTAAGATTCTGAAACCGGTTCAGAATGACAAAATTCCGCCTTTTTTATGCTTATTTAGCAGTATTAAGAACATATTTGGCTGCATTTGTTGCCGGTTCCACTGTTGAATCATAATAAACTACAGGATAAATATCTGTCATATGCTGTGCATCATTTTTTACAATGCATGGTTCATCTAAATCGGCTGAAGTTACACCTTTTGAGCAGCTAACTTCTTTATTTGGACCGGTCAACCCGTTTACATCAATCATTCCTGCACAAGACATTAAATCATCTGTATCAAACATTGCTAATATAGCATCTCTCAAAGTTTTATTAGGTGGCAAAGAACAAGACCCCTCAGAATCAAACATAAATATTGAACCATCAGGAAGCAAATAAGTTGTATTAAAATACCCGTAGTCAGCTGGCAAATACAAACCTTGAATATATGTATTATTATTTGCAAGCTTTTCGAAATATTTGTTGTATTCCTCTGAATCTTTATTTAAATGAGAAATGCCTTTTATATTATTAAGCAAAATATTTCTGATATTTTCGTCTGCAAAATTTGTATCATAATTTGCTTGATTCATTCGTACTGCTTGATTAAGTGTTGATATTGATTTTTTAAATTGAGAGCGATATCGTTGACCATTAATATTCGCAATCAGTGTAGGTATAGTCATTGCCGCAACTACACCTATTACCCCGAGGGTTATTAAAACCTCTGCGAGGGTAAAGGCTGCACTTTTTCCACCTCTCACTAACCCCTCTGCGACTCGCAGATGTTCCCTGCACACAGTCTCACAAGGCTCACTCCGTTGCACCTGCTCGAGCTTGTAAAGTTCGGAATGACATAATGTAGGTTGGGCATACTTGCCCAACACGTAACTTTTCACGTTTTTGATTACTCCTGCTTTTTTCATAATAACTTCCTTTCTTTTGTAAACCTAAATATAACGAAAACATTATATAATATTCTAAATATAAATATATTATATATTATTTGAATATATTAATCAAGTAGCTATACTAAAGGTTATGGATAATTTAGCCAGAACTATCATTACAGATATGGATAATCGTGCTATTTTGAAGATTTTGACAGCACGCGACTATTCTACTCAATTAAGTGTAATTGAGCAGTTAAAGAATAAATGCGGTGTAATTATCCCTCAACCTACTTTTTCTAATAAAATAAGAAGAAACGGACTGAAAGTCAGCGAACTACAGATGATATGTGAGCTTTACGGATACGACCTAGCCCTTTGCCCAAAACAGGTCTAGAGCTTTAATTCTTTATATAAATCATCTACAACTTTTGATAACGGTGCCATATCTTTAGCTTTTTCTATAGCCTTATCAGCCTTTATCAAATATTTTTCCTGTTTGAGATTATCGTATAACATTTTATTGGACAGTGCGATATACACGTACGGAATATAATTACCCGAATCGATTTCCGTTAACTTTTCAAAATATTTTATGGCATTACCGAAATTCCCGTTTTTATAACTCATATAAGCAATTCTTGTTAAACGTTTATCAATATTCTCAACTTCATAATATTTTGTAACGTTATTAGATTTGGAAATTACTATTGAAACACGATCAGAGGACTTCTTACAGGGCAGAACTTCGCTATTATAAATATTTTCACGACCTGCTTGCACCCAATCCGAATCAATTACTGCCATATTTTCTCTATAGCTTGCAATACGTTCCGCAGTTATCGGGTGATCATTCATAAGTTTTTTTACATTTGAATCCATCATATTCAGATAGCTAAGGGTTCCCAAAGCCTGCTCAGGAGAATATCCTGCTTTTGTAAGCAATATAATAGCTTCGGTATCTGCCATAAACTCCATATCCCTTAATTGTCTTTTGTAATTCAAAATTAATGCTTTTGATGTCAGACCGCCCTGCAAAACTTTTAAAACTTTGTCTAATTTATCATACAATTCTAATTTTTGTTTTTCATGACCAAGTATAAGATGGGCCATTTCGTGAGCAATAATAAATGCAAGCGCATCATCATTATTATAAAAACTGTCATACAATGCGGTATAGATTACGACATTGTTGACATTTGCCGCATAGGCATTAACATCTTCGGTTTTTCTTACAGAAATACGCCAGTTAATATAATCCAGATTGTTTGCACGAATTATTCTCTCAGATATTCGATATAAATTATAAAAATCAACCGTGTAAGGATCAATATTCACTGTATTGGTTTTCTTAGATAAAGCAGGCATAATTTGTTTTTTATAGACTTCTTCATCTTTTGCTAATTTTGCATTGTAATTAGACTCACTTACGGGCTTATATTCAGAAAGTTTAATTAACCCCGGATCAAAAATTTTTACAGGCTTTGCCGCAACCGGAATTTCAGAAATATTATAATGGTAATTCCTATGCGGTTCTACAGAATTGTATTTAATATTCTTTTTCACGTTTTTCAATTGTGAATCAATATATGATTTTCCGTAACACATAGAAGGTACAGATAGCAAAAGCAAAAACAGTATAAATTTTTTCATATTTCACCTCATACAATTATAAATATTTTTTAATTTTTAACTTGGTTTACCCCGTAAGCAAACATTGCAAAATCGTATTTTACAGGATCTTCCGGACAAAATTTCTTTAAATTTTCGGTCAATTCTATTACTGACTTAAAATCATTTGCGCTGCGTTTTAATAATCCCATTTCTCTTGATACCCTGCCAACGTGAACATCTAATGGAATATACAATTCTGATGGCTTTATAAATTTCCAAATTCCGACATCAACAGGACCTTTTCTTACAAGCCAACGAAGATACATGCACATACGCTTCATAGCTCCGCCATTGCGTGGATTTGGTATCATATGATAAAAACCTTGTCCGACGTTTTTATTTGCACGTGCATAAAAATAATCTACAACAACTTCAAACATTTTATTCTGCTTATAACCGTATTCAAACAATTTTTCCAATCCTTCGGAAGAATTATAAAGTTCTTTTAATATTTGAAAAATTGAAATAAAATCATTAGGTTTGCCAAAACGATAATTAAAATCCCCAATTATTTCGGGCTCAAAATTTTTGATAAAATTCAAAGGCTCATTTTGAGCTATTTCAAATAAATTATCGAGTTTTGAAATAAACTGTTTTCTGCTTCCGTAAGCCAAAAGTGAAGCAATAAAACCGGCAATTTCTATATCCTTTTTATTATCAAATTTGTGGATAAATTGAATAGGATCATCTTTAATAAAATCCTCGTTTTCATACTTTTCAACAAGTTTATCCAACTCTGATTTTGTAATCATAAAAACATTTTAATGCAAAATGGTCATTAATTGCAAGTTAAGGATTTTTCTAGTACACTAAAGTTTGATGGAAGGACAAATCTACAAAATTCATTCAGATTTTTATTATGTTCAAAAAGATAATCAACTTTTTGAATGCAAAATTCGCGAAATTCTTAAAAAACAACAAATAAAAATAGTTACGGGAGATTTTGTAGAGTTTGGCAATGGTGTGATTTTAAAAGTTTTACCGAGAAAAACTTTTATCCCAAGACCTGCAGTAGCTAATGTTGATCAAATTGTTGTTGTTTCTGCGCTTAAACAGCCTGATTTAGATTTTAAGCAGTTAAACAGGTATATTGCGCTTGCAAAATATTATAAAATCCCTGTAATTTTATGTTTTAACAAAGAGGATTTGGGATTTGAACAAAATTCTCAGGATAAAATTTTATCAATATATGAAAATATTGGTTATATAACCATTTTTACATCAGCTAAAGAAAAAAGGGGCATAGGAGAGTTTAGAAATTTGTTAAAAGGGAAAATTTCTGCCCTATGCGGTAATTCCGGTGTCGGAAAGTCAAGTTTAATAAATGCATTAAATCCAAATGTTCATCTCAAAACAAAAGAAGTTAGTGAAAAATTAAACAGAGGAACCCACACAACAAGACATTGCGAAATAATTGCCCTTGATAATAATACTGCAATTGTTGATACTCCGGGTTTTAGTAATGTAAAATTTGATTTTTTACTCCCGCAAGATGTTGATCTACTGTTTAATGAAATGCTCGAATTCAGAAAATATTGTAAATACGGGGATTGCTTACATATAAATGAAGACGGCTGTGAGGTTTTAAAACATATTGAAGAAATTGATGAAACCAGATATCAAAGTTATACGGAATTTGTAGCAGAAGCCCTTGTATATAAAGAACATGTTAAGTACAACGGCAAAAAGAAAGAATCTGCACAAAAAATATCAAATAACAAAACTCAAGTTAAAATTAGTGAAAAAAAACGTCAAGCATCACGAAATACAAAAAAACAACTTATATATAAGGAAATAGATGAACATGAAAATTAACGATTATATTGAAATTATAAACGAAAATTTAGATAATTTTCTCCCAATTGAATATCCACAAACAATATTCAAATCAATGAAATATACGGTTCTGCTTCCCGGGAAAAGATTAAGACCCGTAATGTGTCTTGAAACTTGCGCAATGCTTGGCGGCGAAATAGAAAATGCTATACCGACAGCTTGTGCAATTGAAATGCTTCATGCTCAAACATTGATTCATGACGATTTACCTTGTATGGATAATGATGATTATCGACGCGGTAAACTTACTAATCATAAAGTTTTTGGAGAAGCTATTGCAGTGCTTGCCGGTGATGCTCTTTTAACTTTTGCACCGCAAATCATAACAAAATATTCTAAAGCTCTTACTCCTTCAACTATTATAAGAGTTTTAAATGAATTCTTTCATTTTGCGGGAGCAAGAGGGGTTATTGCAGGGCAGGTTGTTGATATTGAGTCAGAAAATATTTTGCAGGCAACAAATAAAGATACAAAAGAACTGGAAAAAATTCTTGAATATTTGCATCTGCATAAAACTTCAGATCTGTTTCAGTTATCAATGAGAACAGGTGCGATTATTGCCGGTGCAGGAGATGAAAAAATTGAAGCTATAACCGACTTCGCAAAAACTTTTGGGCTGGCTTTCCAAATAGCAGATGATATTTTAGATGAAATTTCAACATTTGAGCAAATGGGTAAAACACTTGGTAAAGATAAAGAAGAAGGTAAATTAACATATGTGTCTTTATACGGATTAGAGGGAGCAAAATGTAAACTTTCTTGCCTATTTGAAAAATGCTATGGTATAATGAAAAAACAAGATATAAAATCTGAAATATTTAATAATATTATTGAAGATATTTTGAAAAGAACGGGAATAAAAAATGATTAGTTGGGAAATATTTAGAAATACAATTGCAAACAACGGGTATGAAGTTATAGCTTGTGCTCTGGCATCAGCTTTTTTTGCACAAGTGATTAAATTTATCTTGTTTACTGTACAAACAAGACGAATTAATTTTAAAATATTTTCTACAACAGGAGGTATGCCAAGCTCACACTCTGCAGGAGTTATGGGTTTGTCTACTATGGTAGGTATTCTTCAAGGTTATGATTCTTATTTGTTCGCCATCTCTTTAGGGTTTTCATTAATCATAATGTATGATGCTGCCGGTTTAAGACGTGCAGCAGGAAAAACAGCAGCTTGTTTAAATAGAATGATGGAAGATTTTTACCATCATGATTTGCAATCAGTTGGTGGAAAATTAAAAGAACTTTTGGGCCATACACCATTGGAAGTTTTTGTTGGTGCAACTTTCGGTATTCTATTTGCTTATATATTCCATTATATTATCATCGGGTTTTAAGTATAATTTGATATGAAGAAATTTATTTTATTTGCAGTATTTTTGTTGTTGTCATTTAATTTAGGCTATGGGCAGGATATGGAGTTTGACTCTGTTTATTTTGAACCACAAAACAAATTGCAATATAATCTAAATTCTCCGGAACAACAAGCAAAACAAGAGTATAAAGAATTCGATAAATCTGAGGTTAAAGTAAAACAACCTTTAAACAGTAGTAACATTAGCGGAGAATATTCGAAAAAATCAGCTTCTTATATAAAAGAAAAAAAACTCAATGATAATATGACTGTCGGAGCGAAATATGATACGACATTTTCGCCTGAGCAGGCAAATCAAACAAGAACTCTGTATTCAAATTATAGTATCAGCGATAATTTTTCTATAAATACTTCTTACAAAAATGAGACTCTCAACGGAGCTAATCAGCAATTGCAAGGTTCTTTTTCTTTTACACCGGAGTATAAAATAAACCAAAACTTATCTATTCAAAATGCTTATACAAGAAATATTGGCAGTAAAAGCAATAAGGGTGAAGTTTTACTAAAAGTTAAACCATTTAAAGATGATAGAATGGATTTTAATGTTGGAGCGGGCCAAGTTCAGTATGATAGCGGAGAACCGGCCCATTCTCAATTTAGTGTTGGAACGAATTTTAAATTTTAATTTTATTTAATATTCTATTCTATTCAAATATTTGCCATGCTAGAATGTTGCTATGGCTGAAACAGCACAACAATACGTACCGCTCCATCTGCATACGGAATATTCTTTGTTAGATGGTGCAATTAGAATAGGGGATTTGGTTAATTTCTGTAAGGAAAAGGGGTTTCCTGCGGTTGCTATTACCGATCATGGCGTGATGTATGGGGATATGGAACTTTATACAACCGCAAAAGATGCAGGAATTAAACCTATTTTAGGTTGTGAGTTTTATGTTCATAACGGTGATATTGAGGAAAGGGATAAAAATAACAATCCTTGTTATCACTTAATTTTATTGGTTAAAGATAAGACAGGATATCAAAATCTTATAAAACTGGTATCTGTTGCATGGTGTAAAGGCAGGTATGTCCACCCGCGTATTAATTGGGAATTATTAGAAAAACATCATGAAGGTTTAATTTGTTGTTCTGCATGTTTAGGCGGTGAGGTTCTTCAAAATTTATTAAAAAATGATTACGAAGGAGCTAAGGCTGTAGCTCAAAAATATAAAGATTTGTTTGGAGAAGATTATTATATAGAACTTCAAGATCATGGACTAGATGAACAAAAACGTACAAATCCTGAACTTATCAGACTGGCAAAAGAACTTGATTTACAGATGGTCATTACAAATGATTCTCACTATTTGAATCTTGAAGATGCTGATATGCATGACACTTTGTTATGTATGACAACCAATAGTGACAAAGATGATCCTAATCGTTTTCATTTTCCAAACAATGAATTTTACGTTAAAACAGTTGAACAATTAAGAGATTCATTTAAGTGGCTTGATAGAGAAACATTTGATGAATGTATTAAAAATACTGTAAGAATTGCAGATAAATGTCATTTAATGCTTGAGTTGGGGAAAAGTCCGCTCCCTGATTATAAAGTTCCATCGGGTTATACAATTGAAACTTATTTAGAATATCTGGTTCATTGCGGTTTAAAAAAAAGGTATGGAGAAATCTCTGATGATATAAAAAAACGTGCCGAATATGAACTTGGTGTAATTGAACAAATGGGGTTTGCTGCATATTTCCTAATTACCTGGGATTTTATCCATTATGCAAAAACGAATGGTATTCCTGTCGGGCCTGGCAGGGGTTCAGCAGCAGGGTCAATTGTTGCATACGCATTAGAAATTACTGATCTTGATCCTATTAAGCATAAACTCTTGTTTGAAAGATTTTTAAATCCTGAAAGATTTACAATGCCCGATATTGATATAGATTTTTGTATTGAACGTCGTGGTGAAGTTATTGATTATGTAACAAGAAAATATGGCGAAGATAAAGTCTGCCAAATTATTACTTTTGGAACATACGCAGCAAAGGCTGCATTTAAGGCTGTTGCACGTATTTTGAAAGTTCCGTTTTCAGAAAGTAACCGACTTGCCGGATTAATTGAACCCGCAATTGAAGTTGCATTAGCTCAAGATGATAAGGCAAAAACTCTTAAAAAAGCCATGAAATACGAAGGTTCTGAACTAAGAGCTTTGTATGATAAAGATGAGCAAATTATGATAGATCCGACTGAGGGCAAAACTGTCGGAATGAAAAAGTTAATAGATTTAGCTGTTGGAATTGAGGGGTTAAAAAATAATACCGGAACTCACGCGGCAGGTGTTATTATTTCTCAAAAACCGCTTGATGAAATTATTCCTGTTCAGCCTTCAAAAGACGGAATTATTCAAACCGGTTACCCGCCTCATGATGTTACAGAAGTTTTAAGCCTTTTGAAAATGGACTTTTTAGGCTTGCGAAATATCACAACCATATATAAAACGGTTGATATGATTAAAGCTCGTCAAGGAATTCAGGTTGATATAAATAATATCCCTCTTGATGATAAACCAACGTATGAAATGCTTATGGTAGGAGATACTGACGGGGTATTTCAGTTGGAATCTCAAGGTATGAAAAACCTTGTAAAACGCCTAAGACCTGACGTATTTGAAGATTTGGGTGCGTTGGTAGCACTATTCCGTCCGGGGCCGCTAGATTCCGGCATGGTTGATGACTTTGTTGAAAGAAAACATGGACGTCAGGCAATTACTTATGCACACCCGCTTTTAGAACCTGTCTTGAAAGATACATACGGTACAATTGTGTATCAAGAACAGATTATGCAGGTTTTTCAAATTTTGGCTGATTACTCACTGGGTCAAGCAGATATGGTTCGCCGTATGATGGGTAAGAAAAAAGTTGATGAGATGGAAAAGCAAAAAGGCTTGTTCATTGAACGTAGTGCAAAACATGGTATGAGTGCAGAACAAGCAACTAATTTGTTTAACCAAATTCTTGCATTCGCTTCATACTGTTTTAACCGAAGCCACTCTGCAGCGTATGCCTTTGTTGCATATCAAACAGCTTATTTAAAATGTCATTATCCTGTTGAATATTTATCAGCATTATTATCAAGTGTTGCAGGTGATGCTGAAAAAACTCAGCTATATATTGAAGAAGCACTAAAGAAAGGTATAAAAGTTCTTCCGCCTGATATTAACCATTCACTTGCTTCTTTTACACCTGACGGAGATAATATCCGTTTCGGACTTGCTTCAATAAAACAAGTCGGCGAAGGGGTCATCGAAGATATTATAAAAGAGCGCGAGCAAAACGGTGAATTTAAGTCTATCTATGACTATATTAAAAGAGTCGACGTAAAATGTACAAATAAAAGAACTCTTGAAGGTTTAATTAAAGCAGGAGCTTTTTCAACGATTGAAAAAAGCCGCAAACAGTTGATGGAAAATCTTGATTATATTTGTGCAACAGCATCAAAAGAAGCAAAGCAAAAAGAATCAGGACAAGGCAGTCTTTTTGATATGCTCGGAAATTCTGAAGAAATTGACAGTGCAAAATTTAATCTTGCAGGAACAGATGAAGAATATGATGCACGCCAAATACAGCTTTTTGAAAAAGAATTTCTAGGATTTTATGTAACAAGCCACCCACTATCAACAATTAGAGATAAATTACCGTTTTTAATGACGCATAAAATTTCTGAACTTCCAAATATTCCAAATGATAAAGTTGTAACAATCTGCGGACTTGTCAGCGCAACAAAACAAATACCAACCAAAAATGATCCCTCTAAATTTATCAGATTTGTTACCATTGAAGATTTAACAGGAAAAACAGATACCCTTGCTTTTAATTCAAAAATTGCGGAATACGGTGACTTTTTGCAAGCCGAACAAAGAATAATAGTCTCCGGGAAAGTTAGCAGAAGAAGCGAAGATGAACCGCCTATAATACTTATTGATACTGTTAAACCTGTTGATAATTCAAATATATTCACCATTAACATAAAAGATGATATGAAATTTGAAGAATTGGTACTTTTGAAACAAATGCTTTGCCAATACCAAGGCTCTGATCCTGTAATGCTTAAATTACCGGATTTAACAGGAGAGGTCAAAATTTTGGCATCATCAATATTTTGGGTAGATTCATCAAATGACTTAATCCACACACTTGAAAAAGGATTTGGTGAAAGAATTGCAGTTTCTATAAAATCAATGGATACAGATTTGAAAGATGAAGTTTAGTTTAAATTTATTTCAAGTCATCTGATCTAAATGTGTTGTAACCTTCATAATGATAGCTTGCATCAATCCCTTTCATATAGACTTCTCTATTGTTTATTTCAGTTGTAAGTGCAGATTTTAGAAGCACTTTAATTTCGGTATCTTTTATAGGACTTCTTTCCATAGCAAGTAAATAGTCTTCTTTATCAATCCTACTCCAGTCTATAACTTGTCCTAATTCTTTTTTGAGGATTAAATCAAGCCATATACGTGTACTTCTTCCGTTGCCTTCTCTAAATGGGTGTGCAGCATTCATTTCTACATACTTTTCTACTATTTCATCAAAATTCGATTGTGGCATAGCATCGATATGTTCCAAAGAAGTTTTTAAGTACATAACCGGTGCAAAACGAAAATTACCTTTTGCAATATTTTCAGTACGAATTTCACCTGCGAAAGGATAAATTTCATCGAATAAATACCTATGAATTTTAGATAAACAATCAAACTTGCCGGCATCTAATTTGTCGAGATAACCGGTTTCAAAAAGAGTAATAGCTTTAGTCTTGCTAATACGTTCTTCTTCTCTTGCTAAATCTGCAGAATTTGTTAAACCAAGCTTATTTTCTAAAACCATAGATACCTCACGTATTTATTATAACATAGTATGTGAATTTTGATATAAATATATCAATCCGGTACATATTCTAATATATCAGAGACTTTACAATTAAAAAATTTACATAATTTATCTAATGTTTTAACACTTATATTAATATTTTTACCATTACGAATATTAGAAAGGGTTGAAGCACTTATGCCTGTAGCCATTCGAACTTCTTCTGCCCGTTTTCTGTGCTCCCATAACAAGTCATCTAATTTGAACTCTATCATATTATATATGATAAATTATTTACTATTAATTTGACATTAATTAGTATTAATGCTAATTAATTTATCATTAGTAATAAATATATTAATAGAAAATTACAAGGAAGGCATAATAATATGAAAAAGATAATTGGTTTTACTATGGCAGAAGTTTTGATAACAATTGGCATTGTAGGAGTAATTTCAGCATTAACGATACCGACTTTAATGTTTAAAATTAATGAAAAAAGGACTGTGACAAAGTTAAAAACCACTCAATCTATATTATCGCGAGCCCTAAAAATGGCAGAAGAAGAAAATGGGGATATTGAGGGCTGGAATTTGATTGGTCACAATGAGGAGAGTGCCAAAAATGCCGCAAATAAGTTGAAACCATTTTTAAAATTGGCACTTGATTGCAGTAGTTTAACTCAAAAAAAATGTTATCCAAAAATTGATTATAAATACTTAAATGGTCGTGATTATTCTGATTTATACAATGGTCTTGTAGGTAATTATCATATGATACTATTAAATGGCAGTGCAATAACAGTTCTGATAAGTACTTTATTGGAAGATGAAGGATTAATGCTTTTTGTAGATTTAAATGGTGAAAAGGGACCAAATGTATGGGGGAGGGATTTGTTTGCATTTACTTACTATAATCATAATTTAGCCCCTGCAGGAAATGCAAAATATCGACCTTACAAAACCACCTGCAAATTAACAAATACGGGAGTAGGTTGTGCATATTATGTGATAAATTTTGGTAAAATGGATTATTTAAAAAATAAATAAAAAAGTCTTGCAATTTATTTTTTAGCATGTAGAATAAGATAGTAACGCAGATAAGCGGGGGTAATTCAGTGGTAGAATGCCTCCTTGCCAAGGAGGATGTCGCGAGTTCGAGCCTCGTCTCCCGCTCCATACTTAACAAATTGATTATTTAATAGATAATTAAAGACGGAAGTAAGCTCTACGCTTACTTTTTTGTCTTTGTAAGAAAAGTTCGAACCTAACATTTTTAAGATTGCTCTTTTTTTCTTGCCGGATGCGTTCAAAAACTCTCTACGAGCGTATTTGCAGAAGTTTTCTAATAAGTTCGAACCTTCATCAAAATTTCTACTTGTGTTGCTGATAACTTTTAATTTTTCAATCAATCTATCTTTTTCAGCATGCCATTGATTATGTCTTTCTAACCAAAATTCTTGTGTAATATTGCCGTCAAGTTTATCCGTATATAAATTGTTTATCCTTGTTTGAAGTCTTGAAATTTGTTTTTGTATTTCTTCCATGCTTGTTTCTTCATAATCGGATTTCATTTGCCGGATTTCTCTTACCGCTTTTTTAATTTCTTCGAATAAACCATCATCCGGATCCGGAAGTTTATCTATAAGCTCTAAAAATACTTCATCAAGTTTTTCTTCTCTAATTAAATCACTCTTGCAATTTCCGCCACGCTTACCGGTACAATGATAGTAAATATATTTTCCTTTCTTTAATTCTGCCGTTAATTGGCATCCACAATAGCCACAAGTTATTAAACCGGTGTAAGCAAATTCTACATCATGAGTTCTTGCTTTACTCTGATTGAACATTCTTTGAACTCTATTAAATGTTTCTATATCAATTATCGGAGTGTGTTTTCCGTCATATACAACTCCTTTTATCTTCATCTTGCCGATATAGAAAACATCTTTTAATACAAATAATAATCTCGGTTTTGAATACGGTTTTCCTTTATGATTAAATCCTTCATTATATAATTTCTTCCGGAGTTCATCAACGGAATATGCTCCTGAAGCATAAAGCTCAAATAATTTTTTTATGAAAACTGATTTCTCCGGATCAACATAAATTTCCTTCTTTTTCGTTTCCTTATTCGTATCATTATAATATCCTACCGGAGCTTTGTGAGGATAGCCGCCTTCTCGTATTTTCTCCTCTCTGCCTTTCATAACTTCTTCTCTTAAGTTGTCAAGATAGTTTTTAGCAAGCAAGACTTTAAAACCATGAACAAGTTTTTCATGACTTGTTGAATTTTTACTTAAAAGAACTCTCTCTTTTACAAGGTGAATAATTAAATCAAAGTTTTGAGTTAAATCATCAAGAACAACATAATCTTTAAAGTTTCTATAAATACGGTCGGTTTTCTCAACAAGAACATCTTTTATATTATGCTGCTTAATATATGCAAGCATCTCATTATAAACTTTTCTTCCTACTTTGCCGCCGGTTTTGTTCTCAACAAAAAACTTAACTATCTTAATACCGGCTTTCTCCTCGTATTGCTTGAATAGTTCTATTTGTGCCGGTATAGAAAAACCGGTATCTTCTTGTTTTTTAGATGATACTCTTGCGTATGCTACTGCGTATTTCATGAAAAAATTTTAACATGAAAATAAAAAATCAATTCTCACTCATCAAAATACTTGTTAAGTTCTTATAGAAATTCTTAACATCTTCTTGAGTAACTTTTTCTTGCTGCTTTGGCGAAAGCAGAATAAGAGTTAGCTTATCGGTAGGTTTTTTATTTACAACTTTTAATCCGGCAGCTTGTTTCATTAGAATAAGCTCCCTTGACAAGTTGCATTATATAAGCGGTCGCAGCTTATATCATAAAATGTTTTATCTTTCTCAATACAAATATACTTCCGTTTTAAATTATGGCAAGCAATAGCGGTTGTTCCGCTACCGCTAAAACAATCTAAAACAACATCACCTTCTTTTGTAGAATTTTCAATTAAGGTTTCAAAAATTTTTAGCGGTTTAATTGTAGGATGTTTATATAATTTTTTGTCCTTAATATTGATAGGCTCAATAAATAATGTCTTTGCTTTTTCATAGTTAGCCGGCATACAATACCCCCCCCGTCTAAAGTAAAGACAATATTCTTTGTCGGTTAGATATTTATTGTTAAATGTCGGCATAGCGTTTGTTTTATACCACCATAAGACATCAAAAGAGCAGCCGTTTTGCGTAACAAAAAAATCTAAATAATCTATAATCTGATCTTTAGAACACCATATATAACAATTTACTTTTTCTTGTATGCGGAGAATTTCTTTGCAAAAATCTAAAGAAACACCATCTCGAATTTCAGATAATTCATTAAAAGCGTTTTGCATCGTGCGTGTTAATTGAGAGCTTCCGCCGGCTTTTATGTTTCTATATAAATATGGTGGATCGGTCAAAACTAAATCAACAGAATTTTCCGGTATTTGTTTCAATACCTCAAAACAATCTCCATGTATTATTTTGTTTAAAAATTCGTTAATCATTGTTTCCTTAATTCTCATTAGTGTTTATATTGTTTTGTAAGCTATTGTTGAATAATGCTTCTATCATGGCTAATTCACTTATGCTCGTTTCGCCGCAAACTATTCCGATAAACCTATATGCTGCATCCGGATTTCTTAAAAGTTTGCTGCCGATCCGCATAAAGAATTGACTTCTCATATCTAAATGCTTATTTTCAAATTGCTGCATTATTTCTCCCAATACTCATTCTTGACTATGCAAATAAATTCTTTTACTTGGAGCGGATGCTCATACATTGCTTCATCAAGCTCATCCCATATAATATTGAGAGTATCTTCTACAAAATTCTTTGTTCTCCGGTTGATAATCAACTTGAAACATTTTTTGAATTTGAAAATTAAATCAAGCAGCTTTACAAAGTTTGCCGGCTTCGTAAAATCTATTCCTTCAACTTTTAACTGTTCGCATATTAGTTCTGATATAGACATCTTTTTATCTCCTGTTTCTTCTGCGTGAATTTTTTTTAATTTTTCTTTTTCTTTTTATCTTGTTTTTGAACTGAATAATTTTATCTTTTGCCATATTTATCTCCTGCTTATATACATCCAAAAGGGCAGCATTATCATTCCTAAAAGTAATCCTAATGCTAAACTGTTTATTATCGGCTTGATTATTAACATTCTCCGGTACTCCCTATACCGCCGCCTCGATCTCCTGTTCTGAAAGTTTCATCATCTTGAACAAGATTGAGTTCTATTTTCGGTCTTGGAATAACTACAAATTGAGCTATCCTTTGTGCATCATTCAAGCAGATTGTTTCTTTGCCAAAATTTATAA
>JAFUSQ010000061.1 GCA_017467605.1 bacterium
AGATCTTTCGCCCTGCGGGCTCAAGATGACGATAACCGTCATTGCGAGGAGGACGTAAGTCCGACGAAGCAATCCAGTCAGAATTGCACAACTTTTTCTGGATTGCCGCGCACTCACCGTCTTGGATTTGCTCCTCTGAATAACATGATTTTGTTAGGGGGTTGCTATGAAAAGTTAATAATCTCCCGTCAAATTTACCCCTGTCAAAATTTTTAATTTTTAATTTAACTAAATCCATTCTTGCCTCCATATTAAACTTCTGATTTTTACAATAATTAGAACTCTTATTATATATTTACCACATTTTATTAGAAATTTCAAGCCTAAATCAGAAATTTAATACGGTATTATCACGCAAATATATAAATTATAATTTGATTAAATGGAGTCAAAATGAACAATTTGCAACTGTTTGGGAAAAGAATTAAAGAACTGAGAAAAGTAAAAAAAGTTACACAGGAACAACTTGCCGAAATTATCGGACTTGATTCAAAACAAATAGGAAATATTGAAACAGGTTCAGGTTTTACTACCATGTCGACCCTTGAAAAACTTGCTTCATTTTTTGATGTCGAAATTTCTGAACTTTTCAGCTTTGCACACCAAAAATCCAGACAAGAACTTATTGAATCTCTAATAAATCAAATAAAAAATGCAAAAGATGAAGATCTTAAAACTATAAGTAAAATCTTAAATTCTATACTTAAATAATTCAAAAGGCCTTCCATAAAGGAAGGCCTTTTAGTTCTTTATTTTATGCTTCAATTTTTTCATTATAAATATCTACATAAACATCTGTCGAAGCATAACCTACCATTGTAGTCACATATGTCTGAATTATTCCCATCAATGTTGCAATAGGTAAAATCATCATTACCACCAACGGAGTATACATAACAGCTTCAGCTTTTGTTTCGGTTGGAGCAAATAAGGCTGCAATAAATACAATTACAACTATCACCAAACCTAATATACCGTTCAACAATGCAGTTGCTAAATTTGTGACAATATTTACCAGAATAAATTTTATTGCAACAATAATAGTTTCTTTAAAAGATTTTTTCATAAAAGAAAATATTATTAACGGATTAAATAAATCAAGAGAAAGTTTACCTTGTTTTACATATTTTATTGAAACATATGATAAAAACGGACAAACAACTAAAAGTATTAGCATCAATAAAAGATAAAATATACAGAATAAAACAATCATTGCAATTATTAATGCCGGATTTGATTTTAGTTCAGAAAAATAAGGTATAAACGGGACAAACGGTAATAAAATCATAGCAGTGAAAAATACAATCAAATAAATTCCCCATACTATAGCCAACGGTAAAATTTTAAGTCCTTCCACAAACATTTGATTATTTAATTGCGGAATACCTTTAATACCCCCTATCCTATCCGCACAAAACCTTACCCAATAACCAAGTAAATATATACCGGGAATTATTGACAAAACTAATAACACTGCAAACGCAATTAAAATAACAACCATAGCAGTTTTAGGAGTATCTTTATCCATAAAATTAGCAACCGCACCAAGTAATGACGGCAGAATAAATAAAACAGATAACATAAAATGCTTTTTAACAATTTCATCGCCAATATATAAATCTTTAAAACTCTGTAAAATTCTTTCCATACAAACACCTTTCACTTAATATTCAAGCTAATTCTAGCATATTTTTTATACTTTGACAATATCAAGTAATTTTGTAATAAAATTATTTATATGGAACACAGGGAATTCAAAATAAGTTCGAAATATTCTCCTGCAGGAGACCAGCCAAAAGCTATTGAGCAGCTCGCAGAGGGCATTAATAAAGGCTTTGATACTCAAACTCTCTTAGGTATAACAGGTTCAGGTAAGACATTTACCATTGCTAATGTTATCGAAAGAGTTCAAAAGCCGACACTTATCATTGCGCATAATAAAACGCTTGCTGCTCAACTGTATAATGAATTTAAAGAGCTTTTCCCCGATAATGCTGTAGAATATTTTATCAGTTACTACGATTATTATCAACCTGAAGCCTATATTCCAAGAACAGATACATATATTGAAAAATCATCTTCTATCAATGAAGAAATAGACCGCCTTCGCCACAACACAACCAGAAGCCTGTATGAAAGAGATGATGTTATCGTAATATCTTCCGTAAGCTGCATATACGGTTTGGGTTTGCCTGAAAACTACTTTAAAGGTTCAACAGAAATAAAAGTCGGTGATGAAATAGACAGAGATGATTTATTAAAATATTTTGTCAAAGTCAGGTATGAACGTAACGATTTAGAATTAAAAAATTCAACCTTCAGGGTCAGAGGGGATATTGTAGAATTGATGCCGGCTTACGAAAAAATCATTACAAGATTTTATTTCTTTGGAGATGAAGTAGAAAAAATTGTCAGAATTGATAATGTTTCAGGTGAAATTATTGAGACACCGCAATCTGTTGTTATTTATCCCGCGGTTCACTACTTATCTGATGATGATGACGTTGACGGTACAATTGATTTGATAAAACAAGAACTTCAACAAAGACTTGTCGAGCTTCACAATGAAAATAAACTGATTGAAGCCCAACGACTTGAACAAAGAGTAAAATACGATATAGAAATGATTAAAGAAATGGGTTATTGCACAGGTATAGAAAATTACTCGAGAATAATTGAACGCAGACCCGTTGGTTCAGCTCCTGCGACATTGCTGGATTATTTTCCTGATGATTTTCTTGTTGTTGTTGATGAATCCCACGTTACGCTGCCACAAATTAAGGGAATGAGCCATGGAGATGCTGCAAGAAAAAAAGTTCTGGTGGATTACGGCTTTAGGCTTCCTTGTGCAAAAGATAACCGGCCTCTGACAAATGAAGAATTTTATTCTAAAGTCGGACAAAAAATATATATTTCGGCAACCCCCGCAGAATTCGAGCGAGAAACATCTTCCCAAATTGTTGAACAAATTATCAGACCTACAGGACTGCTTGATCCGAAAGTTTCAGTAAGACCTATTGATACACAAATTCAAGATTTGAAAGCAGAAATAAAAAAACGTGCAGAAAAAGACGAAAGAATTTTAATAACAACTCTCACCAAAAGAATGGCAGAAGATTTGACTGATTTCTTTATTCAGGAGGGAATAAGAGTCCGCTACCTCCACAGCGAAATAAAATCTATGGAACGCGTTGAAATTTTAAGAGATTTACGGCTTGGTGAATTTGATGTACTTATCGGGGTAAATTTGTTAAGAGAAGGTTTGGATATTCCGGAAGTTTCGCTTGTTGCAATTATGGACGCAGATAAAGAAGGATTTTTACGCTCAGATACAAGTCTTATTCAGACAATCGGCCGTGCAGCTCGTAATTCATGCGGGGAAGTAATTATGTATGCCGACAAGATTACAGATTCGATGGATAGAGCAATAAAAGAAACCGAACGCCGCCGTAAAATTCAAATAGAACACAACAAAAAATACGGAATTATTCCGCAGACAATTAAAAAGCCTATTGAAAACAACCTGCTTTCTCTTGTTGCAAGCTATAGAGATTTGGAAGATATTGTCGCAGAAGAAATGGTCGATTTGGGTATAGATAAAAAGGATTTGCCAAAACTTATAGATAAGCTTGAAAAAGATATGCATAAGGCTGCTAAAATTCTTGATTTTGAACGTGCTGCCCAAATTCGCGATCAGCTCAAAAAACTAAGAGAAATGAAAGATTAATGCCCGTTCAAACGTTCAGCAGCATCATCAATAACGTTTATTTGACAATTATCCTGATAATCTTCGTTATTACCTTTAATTTGTTCATACCCAGACTGAGCCAAGTAATTAGCCAGAATTGAAATATTAATAACACCAATTGCAGAACAATAAGCAACAAAGCCCCAATGGGTATATGGCACATTAAATACAAAAAATAAATACATAACAGGACCGATTAAGACAACATTTGCAAAAATTAATTGCGGTAAGAAAAATAAGAAACTAACCAAAACGTCAATACAAGATTCAAAAATGACTTTATAATTAAAACCCTGCAAGACTTTTAAATATTTTGCAAAAGACAAATACGAAGTTAAAATTATGGAAAAAACTATAGACCAAACAATTACAGAATAAATCATTGGGACATGAGGCAAGTCTATCGGAATTGTTATCTTAGTTGTAAGAAAATAACCGATAGAACCAAAAATTAAAAACTGTGGAGTCAAGACAATAATAGCTTTACTGAGTGCAACAACCCAATCAATAGGATTTAAAGTCAAAACCTCACTTCTGTTTAATCTGACATTATGAATACCTTGAGTGAGCAATCCCAGAACCAATACCGCCAGAATTGCTCCCCAAAAAGTAAACTGAGCCATTTTACCAACCAAAAACAAGTCAGCAACAAAATATATAGGAATAGCAAAAAGGACTATTTTGACATACGCTTGATTTTCATTTAAAGACTCATTAAAAGCGTCAATAATAGATGCCATTCTACCTCCAAATACTAACCTTGAATTAAACGTTTCAATTCTGCAGGTTTAGAAGACTTAGCCAAAGCATCTTCTATTGTAACAAGACCTTTTTTGTATAAATCTGCTAACGCTGATTCAAGAGTCTGCATACCGGCACCTGATGAAGTTTGAATTGTTGAATAAATTTGAGCTGCTTTTGATTCTCTAATCAGGTTGGAAATTGCAGGTGTAACAACCATAATTTCCTGAGCCATAATACGACCTTTTTTAGAACCGTCAGGCATTCGTTTTGGCAACAAGGTTTGTGCAAATACAGCCACCAAAGAGTTTGCTAATTGTACACGAATTTGTTGCTGCTGACCTTCCGGGAATACGTCAATAATACGGTCAATAGTTTGTGAAGCTGAAGATGTGTGAAGTGTTCCGAATACCAAGTGACCTGTTTCTGCCGCGGTTAAAGCTAACGCGATAGTTTCGTGGTCACGCATTTCACCTACCAGAATAATATCAGGGTCTTCACGAAGTGCGGATTTCAATGCATTAGCAAATGATCTTGTATCCATACCTAATTCACGTTGGTGAATAATTGAAACTTTTGAGGAGTGAACAAATTCGACAGGGTCTTCAATTGTCAAAATATGTTCAGCTCTTGTTCTATTAATATAGTCAATCATTGCAGCCAAAGTTGTTGATTTACCTGAACCTGTAGGACCTGTTACCAAAACCAATCCGCGAGGTTTTTCTGCAATTGTCGTTACGATAGGCGGCATACCCAAATCTTCCAACTGAGGAGCATGTGCAGAAATCGTACGGAATGCAGCTGCATAACACCCCTTATCCTTATAGAAGTTAACCCTGAAACGACCGATACCTTCAACACCGTAAGAAAAGTCTAATTCCCATTCTTGTTCAAGGTGACGTCTTTGTTCATTTGACATCATAGGAAACAATAATGCTTCAACATCTTCCGGAGTCAATACCGGGTGATCGGTTCTTGTTAACTTACCGTCTAAACGAAATACAGGAGGAAGCTTACTTGAAATATGTAAGTCTGAACCGCCTTTGTCTACCAATTCTTTCAATAAATCTTCAATAATCATAATTAACCACCATTATTCTGTAAATTTCATAATCGCATCATTTTCTTTTGAAGCCAATTCAATAAGTAAATAAGTCATATAAGCACCCAAAGCAACGGCTTTAGGATCTAAATCAGTCTTATTTGCAGCTTCAATAATTGCAGTATTAATTTCAGGATTTTCATCTTTAATATAATGAATCATTTTTTTACGCCATGCAGGCATATCTTCAAAAATTTCACTAAATGCCGTTGTTGCAATATCTTCTGATATAACCGGTAACATACTTTAAAGCCCTTCATTCTTAATACTGATATTAACTAAAGTCATTATACTACAAATTTCGGTTTAAGTCCACATTTCAATAAAAATCATATGTTTGAAGTATAATTATTATATGAAGCTAAAGAGTCTGTACTTAACTGATTATAGGAATTGCGAAGATTTAGAATTAAATTTTGACAAATCTAAAACCTTGATTATCGGAAAAAATGCACAAGGTAAAACAAATATCCTTGAAAGCATATTTTTCTTATCAGGATTAAAGACCCCCAGAACTTCAAACCTTACAGAACTAATCAAATTTAATAAAGATTACTTAAAGATAGAAGCCGAAGTTTTAAAATCAGACACCGATATTAATTTATATTATGTGTACAATACGGAGAAAAAAAGAGAAATCAAAGTTAATAAAGTTAAATCAAATACAAAGGATTTTAAATCTGTTTTAAAAACAGTATTATTTTCAACAAATGATTTACTCTTACTAAGAGGCACACCTCAAGACAGACGGGATTGGCTTGATCGTGCAATTTCTCAAATTTATCCGGCTTATGACGATAGATTATCAAAATATGAAAAAATAAGGATTCAAAAAAACAATTACCTGAAAGAATACGCAAAAACCGGCAAATTTGATAAGGCCTTATTTGACGTATTTAACGAGCAATTATCAGTAACAGGCAGCAATATTATATATATAAGGTTAAAATTCTTAAAAGAGATAGAAAAAATTGCGCAAGAAAAACACCGTACAATAAGTGAAACAGAAAATTTGATAATAAAATACGATTGCAGTTTTCTAAAAGACGGTAACTCCATTGAACAAACGCAAAACTCCAATACTTTTTCCCCTCGCACCTCTGTGGGAGAGGGGTTAGGGGAGAGGGGGTTCAGTATCGAACAAATTCAATACTCTTTCTTAGAAGCTCTTGATGAACGCAAGGAAGAAGAAATTAGGCGTGGGCAGGCTTGCGTTGGTCCGCATAGAGATGATGTAGCTTTTTATATAAATAATCAGGAGGCCACAAAATACGCATCACAAGGGCAGCAAAGGACTATTGTACTTGCGCTAAAACTATCAGAACTTGATATTATTACTCAAAAAACAGGAGATGAACCCATATTACTTTTAGATGACGTTCTGGCTGAACTGGATGATATCAGACAGAATTACCTGCTAAAATCAATCAATCAAAACACTCAAACAATAATAACATCTGTCGATACAATTCTTTTTGAAGAACAATTTTTAAAAGATGTAGAAATTTTTAAGATAGAAAACGGTGCACTTATGAACCCTTAATAGCAGAATTATAAGATTTTAATGAGCTTATAAATTCTAAAACAAAATCAATTTCACTACTATCTAAAATATGTAATTCCTGCAACAATTGCATTCTCTTAGCATCAAGATTATTGATAATTTCCGTTTTAAACCCAAATTCTGTTAATGGGATATTTAGAACTTCGACTAGTCTAAAAAAAGTTTCAATACTTGGAAAAAACACTCCGCGTTCCAATTTTCCGTAATGTTTTTCAGCAATATCTATTTTTTCTGACAATTCTTCCTGAGTAAGCTTTGCTCTCTTACGATACTTTTTAAATATTAAACCTAAAGAATTTTTATCAAAATTCACCATTTGGGAATACTTCTAACTCCTTTCTAACGAATTTACGACACACTTAACCTCTAATTAACGCTTTATAGATAGCTAAATTTTATTTTAGGGTATACATATATTCCTTTTTGTGTTATAATAAATATGGACACAACAGAAAGGAAGTTATTATGAAAAGAGAATTACAAAAGAGTGCAGCTTTTACATTGGCAGAAGTGCTAATTACGTTGGGAATTATCGGTGTTGTTGCGGCAATGACAATTCCGACACTAATTGCAAATACACAAGGACAAAGAGTCAGAAGCCAATTCAAAAAAACTCTCTCAACCCTCAACCAAGCAGGTCATATGGCGCAGGCACAATATGATTGGGATTTTGCTGCAGTTGAACCAAGTTATGTATCAAGTGAAACATGTATAATTGAGAATCCTGAAACAACAAAAAGTATGTGTGCACTACTAAATGGCACAATAAAAGCCGCATATCACACTTACGCAACTTTACCATATAATAATGTGACACTGACAACAGGAGGAAGAGGCTCAAATGGGATTACGGATATGCTTATTGGTAGCCATGCTCATCTTTATCAACTAAATGATGGTGCTATTCTAAGTTTTAGCGAAAATATAAAAGATTGTACTTTATCAACAGGAAGCGTATTAAATTCCGAAGTTTTATCTAAAACAAGCAACACTGATTCACATGGAGTTTATACCCCGGGATTAAGGCAGTGTATAGGATTTATTGATGTAAACGGAACCTCATTACCAAACAAGGAAGTTACTTGCGCAGACGGAACAGCAGCGTTAGACCCGCAAAATCCATGTGTTGTAAGTAACAAAAATATCGGTGATATAATTCCTTTAGTATTCCACGATGGAGTTGTAGAACCTGCGACAAATGCAGGCAAATATCTTTTGAATACTGCAAAATAGGGGTAAATTTACGGTCGGCATAGCAATGCCGACCTACATTACTTCCCTCCCCAAAGGGGGAGGGTTAGGGTGGGGTGCGATTGTTTATTCAAACAAACTGTTCCCCATCGGCACTTCGTGCCACTTCCCCCATCGGTGAAGAGTAACTTTGTTCCTCCCCGGAGGGGGACACTAGTTCGAGCAAACGAGGAACGAGTTTTGCGAGACTGCGTGCAGGGAGCGTCAGCGAGTCGCAGGCTAGGAGGGGTGCGGCTGATTGCTTCGGTCGTTTTTCCCTCGCAATGACGAAAAACATGTCATTACGAGTCCGAACGTAGTGAGGACGTAGTAATCCTCCACAAATTTTGCAAGGTGGGGCGATTGCGACGGGGGTAAATAAAACAAATTTAAAAGTTTGTACATTTACCCCTCCGCGCAATGACGAAACCATAATCTGCCCCAATCGGGGCAGATTATGGTTTCGTAAAGAACAATTAACCACTAACCATTCACGCTAAATTTTTAGCCCTCTTTTATTGTTCGGGTGATTATCGCTGAAATAAGCAAGCAAGCTGCACCGATAAAGAATGAATATTCATAGTGATAGTTCAAATATCCGCCTGCTTCAATTACGGATTTATTTATAATCCATGCCACAAGAGTACATACGAATACTTGCGGTCCTGCAATAAATATATTAAACAAACCCATAACTGACCCTTCAGTACCCGGTTTGATATATCTTGAAAGCATTGCAAAAGGCAACGCACAAACACTCGCCCAGCCTATACCTGATAAAGCCATGCCGGCCCCCACTACAACAGGATTTGTTTTAAATATTCCCATTATCAAATATGCAACAACCATTGATAAAAGTGATATTATATGTACTTTTCTGTTTCCGTATTTACCTGCTAAAATTCCAATAGGAACAGCGATTAAGAAACATATCAAATTAAATATTGCAAAGCATATTGATGAATAATTTGTTGCGCTAATCTGCGTTGCCATAAATTGTTCTTGAACATCAGCCGCTAACTTGGTTAAATCCGGAACTCCAAATACGGTATGAATAGCAAAATTAGTGAAGAAAATCATCATACACATCATACCAATCCATGTAAAAAATTGCATAACACAAATCTTTGAAACTTCAGGAGACAATGCGAAAAATTCCTTCATTGATTGCCAAAAACCGATAGAGTTATCTTCTTTAACCTGATTTTGATTTTGTTTTTTTTCATTTGAGGTGGACTTTTCTTTAATAGTTAAACAAGTCCATGTCATTGCAAGTGTGAAAGCCAAAGCTGCCATAACGAATTGTGCAGGTATTGACATTTGGTAGTTAAATACAAATTTCAAAACAGGAGCAGTCGCAGCCGCAACAACAGAACCCAATCCTATAGCTAAACTTATATAAGAATTAGCTAAAGAATGCTGCTCAGGTACGATAACATCAGGGATTAACGCTCTGTAAGGACCTTGCGCAATGTTGATACAAGCATCAATTACCCAAATTAATAATGCGGCAATTAACAAACCTGCCCAGGGGTAACTATCAAGTCCGGCAAAATGAGCAATGTTACCTGAATTTGGGAATAACCAAAGTGCAACAGATGCAATCAATGCTCCACCCAATAAATAAGGTCTGCGTCTGCCAAATTTTGATTTCGTTTTATCAGACAAAGCTCCTATTAGCGGTTGTACAACCATTCCGGTAAATGGTCCTGCAAGCCAGATTAATCCATAAATAAAAGGGTCAGCTCCAAGTCCTTCTGTTACCGGTGCAGAAAGAATTATTCTCATCTGCCATGCAAATTGCAATCCTAAAAATCCAAGTGCAAAATTCAAAAAATTCGCCGTTGTAAACTTCTTTAATTCAAAATTTTCGCTCATTATTTCTCCTTATAATGTCGTAATAGCAATTCCGACCTACTGCATATTGTCAGGCTATGCCTGACCTACTGAAAGCCCAACTCAGAATAATAACAATTATTTGACTCTGCGCAATGCCGCATCAACTAATCCCTTAAATAAAGGGTGCGGTCTGTCAGGACGAGATTTGAATTCAGGGTGGAATTGACAAGCTACAAACCAATCCAAATCAGGTAATTCCACTATT
Source organism: bacterium (assembly GCA_017467605.1). Taxonomy (GTDB): domain Bacteria; phylum Cyanobacteriota; class Vampirovibrionia; order Gastranaerophilales; family Gastranaerophilaceae; genus Zag111. The sequence continues at coordinate 10,490 of JAFUSQ010000061.1, forward strand.
TCTGCAAGCATTCCGTCAGGGGACATTCCTGAAAATACGAGTCCTGCTTCTTTTAATTTGTCTATATATTCATAGTTAACTTCATATCTGTGTCTGTGTCGTTCCGAAATCACGTCTTTTCCGTACGCTTTATGGGCAACCGTACCTTTTTTCAAATGGCAATCATAAGCGCCAAGCCTCATTGTTCCGCCGTAACCTTTAACATGCTTTTGATCAAGCATCATATCGATTACAGGATTAGCAGGGTTATCGTCAAATTCTTTTGAATTTGCATCTTCAAGTTTTAAAACATTTCTTGCGTATTCTATAACCGTACATTGAAGTCCTAAACACAATCCCAAAAACGGCAGATTATTTTCTCTGGCATAACGGATTACATTAAGCTTACCTTCAATTCCTCTGACACCAAAACCTCCCGGAACAACAACAGCTTGAACATCTGCCAATGCTTTCTTGCAAGAATTGTAATCAACACAATCTTCTGAATTTATCCATTTTATTTCAATTGCGGAAGCATCTGCATAACCGGCATGTTTTAATGATTCAACAACTGAAATATAAGCATCAGACAATTTTGTGTATTTTCCTGCAATACCAACCTTTATGGATTTTGTCGGATTTTTTATTTTTTCAACAAGCTTTTCCCAAGATTTTAAATCTGGCTTCTTGTCTTTAATTCCGAGCATTTTCAATGCAACCTGACACAAACCTTGCTCTTCAAGTGCCAAAGGAACTTCATAAATTGTTTTCATATCCCTGCATTCAATAACTGCATCTTTTGAAATTGAGCAGAACAATGCCAATTTCTCTCTTTCTGTTTTCGGGATAGGTTTTTGAGTACGGCAAACCAAAATTTCAGGCTGCAAGCCGTAACTCCTTAAAACATTTACGCTGTGTTGAGAAGGCTTTGTTTTCAATTCCCCTGATGTTGGCAAATATGGTAACAAAGTACAGTGAATTGAAATCGCATTACCGTAGCCCATTTCAGCTTTATATTGTCTTATAGCTTCAATGAACGGCAAAGATTCAATATCCCCTATTGTTCCGCCAATCTCAATTATATGGAAATCAGGATTAAATTGTTTTGTCGCTCCTACAATTCTTGATTTTATTTCGTTTGTAATATGCGGAATAACTTGGACCGTAGCCCCCAAATAATCCCCTCTGCGTTCTTTTTCAATAACTTTTTGATAGACGCTGCCTGATGTTACGTTATTGAATTTACCTAAATTTGTGTCGGTAAATCTTTCATAGTGTCCCAAATCAAGATCTGTTTCAGCCCCGTCATCTGTTACAAAAACTTCTCCATGTTGAAACGGACTCATTGTTCCGGGATCAACATTTATATAGGGATCAAATTTTTGGTTAATAACACTAAAACCTCTGGATCTTAATAATCTTCCCAATGATGCGGCAACAATCCCTTTTCCCAAAGAACTTACAACCCCGCCTGTTACAAATATATATTTTGTCATATCTACCCCTTTAATCAGCAGGATAGGTATCCCGCTCTATATTTTACATTTCAGCCGGCATAACAATGCCAACCTACATTTACTCCTAATTAATTTTAGGAACCTTAAAAAATCCGTTTTCTTCATCAGGAGCATTAGACATCAATGCTTCTTTTGAAATTTCCTGATGAGGTTCATCTTCTCTTACTACGTTTACAAAATCTATAACTTGTGTCATAGGCTTAACATCAGATGTATCAACTTCATTCATCTGATCAACGTATTTTAAAACATCACCCAATTGTTTTGTATATAAAACTTTTTCATCTTCTGTTAATTCAAGTCTTGCTAATTTGGCAACATGCTCAACATCTTTTACGGTAATCATATTAATATTGCTCCTTAAAAACTAATTATTAAAAACTTTCCTTAATAATAACATAAAAAATCGGAAGGTCAGCCTTTTATTAACGAAATTTAAAATTTAGAAAAAATAACAAATTTATGCTATATTGTAGATAAAATAGGGGTAGGAATGACTAATACCAAAGTTTCGGAACTTGAGAAGCTGGAAGAATTAATTTCAATTTATAAAAATGAATCAGACATGAAAAAAAAGCATGTCGCATATCTTAATTTGATTGAAGAAACATTAAAATTAGTCAAAAAAATCGTAATGACTTTTTACCCCATTCCCAGTACAATTTCTAAAGATGACTTAATACAAGTAGGTGCGGTTGGAGTACTAAAAGCAATTGACTCATATAGAATTGAAGAGCGCGGAAGCTTCAAAACATACGTCAGCAAAGTTATCAAAGGTAAAATATTTCACTATCTTAGAGACAAAGCCAATATTGTAAAACCCCCGAGAGAAACTCTTGCCCATCTTTCCAAAGTTAAAGAAGCATTAGAAGTTTTATCGGAAAACAATACCAGAATTCCAACAGTTGAAGAAGTTTCAACTTACCTCAATATGCCTGAAGATAAGATTGAAGAAATTATGAATATCGAACTTATTAAAAACATGATTTCACTTGACCAAAATGTATACACTGCAGAAGGCGGAGAAACTTTACTTGACCGAATTCAGGCAGAGGAAGATACAACTTTTGAAGATACTTACGCAAATAAAAAAATTATTGAATTTGCAATAAATAAACTTCCCCAAACAGATAAACAAGCAATTTGTATGTATTATATAGACGGAGAAGCAAGAAAAGAAATTGCAAAAAGACTTAATGTTTCACCAACACAAGTTTCAAGGATTTTAAAAAGAGCTTTAAATAAGTTATATTTAATTATTCAAAAAGAGTTGTCAGATGAGAATGAAAGAACTAAGAATTAGATAAAGGAGGAAAAATGGCATTATCAATAGTGATATTAGCATTTATATTTATAATAGGGCTTGTAATAGGCAGTTTTTTGAATGTAGTAATTTTAAGAACGGTAAGCGAAGAATCAATAGTTTTCCCGCCTTCAAAATGTCCAAAATGTCAAACGCCATTAAAATGGTATCATAATATTCCTGTATTATCATATTTGTTTTTAAGAGGCAAATGTGCATTCTGTAAAGAGCCTATAAGTATTCAATATCCGATTGTTGAACTTATTACAGGATTTTTGTTTGTAGGGTTGTTTTTAAGATTCTGCACTCCGTTTGACCCGCTTTTCGGCTTATCAATGATAAACCCTATCAGCTGGTATCAAGTAATTGTATATTTATTCTCAATAATTGTTTCTTGTATTTTTATTGCACTTGCGGGAACTGATATTTTAGAAAAAAAAGTTGCTGATATTCATACATTTTCACTAATAGGAATTGGTATTTTATATAGCATAGTTTACGCAATATTAACATTTGCAGCATACACCCAAGCAAACGGAATGCCAAAATTAGATTTACAATTCTTTTTAACTTGTCCTGTATTATACTCTGTTGCGGCAGCAATTGCAGGGTTCATAATAATGGAAGTAATCTCAAGATTGGGAATATTATTTGTAGGTACAAGAGCTTTTGGAGAAGGGGACTCATATATCGCTGCAGGACTTGGCGCTGTATTTGGCGGACTTCTTAGTGCTTCTCCTGCTTATACAAGTTTTTTACCGATATTTCAGGTAGTTGTCGGAATTTTAATATTAAGTGCAATTGTTCAAATTTTAATAACTCTGCCGATATTTATAAAAAAACTTATTCAAAATAAAAATTGGATAACACTCGGAGCATTGAGCGGTTTCGTAATTTACACAGTAGGATATTTGTTTGCACAACAATCCAATTGGCTGGCAAATCCTTTAGCTTACTGGACAAGCACAATAGTACTATTGGCAATAGGTTTATTCACCTGTCGTGAACTTATATACGGTTTGAAAGATAATAAAGGAGCAGACGGGCTATATCTGCCGTTTGGTCCGGCTATGATTATCGCAGGATTCATTGCAATGTTTACAATTGGATTTTAGGTGTTAAAACCCCTTATGAAGTTGCAAATTTCCGAGATTCCACGCTACGCTCTGAATGACAAAGAAATTTGCAACTTATGTTTAACATAATATTTTTAGAGTTAACAAGTCTCTGTCGTAAGAGAAAATTAATAAAAAACTTACCCACGCCGGTAGGAGAGGGTAAGTTTCAGCTTTAATATGCAAATCTTAGATTAACACCAATTGATTTAAGGTAATTTATAAGTTGAGCTTCATTTTTACAGTTATTCAAACCTTGCTGCTCTTTTGGAGTTAATGGTCTGCCTTGTTGTTGACACCTAAATTTTATCGTGCTTTTATCATCTTCTAGTGACGGCTTTCTACCGCCTCCCGGCATACGATTTAAATAAACATCAATCGGTTTATTGTTCGACGGCTGCGGTTTAGGATTGACTACATTTTTTCCGGGTTTATTTGTAATATAGCTCTTTTCTTTTGGAACAGCCACCGGTTTTTCTTTTGGAATAGCCACCGCTTTTTCTTTTGGAATAGCTGCGGCCTTTTCTCTTGGAATATCAGTATTAGACACGTCATGTTTTTGCGAATTATTCTTCTTTCTTAATCCGATACCATAATTATCTTGAGTATCATATTGAACAAGTTCAGGCGTTTTTTCATCTGTCCATTTTAATGTATACTGATTTTCCTCTAGTTCTTGACCATTCATAGAAATTGCTTTATAAATAGGTTCACCCATAGTATTTACCCCAACTTTTCTATATAAATATTTATGAGCTTCTCCCGAAGAATTATCTGTTATTGTAAATGCATCAGGATTTAATTCAAAAGCATCATGGACTAATTCAAGTTTACCTTTGATATCTTTAGTTTTGCCGCTATCATCACGACAAACAATCTCTCTTTCAGGATTGCACAATACGCTAAACCAGCTTCCGCCTTCTCTTTCACCCGGCATCGCTTTTATCGGACTACCGTTTTGAGCACGCCATTGTTCACTTAATTCTTCACGAACTTCATCAACAGTTACACCATTTCCCGGAGTAGAATTTGCACTTTGCTGCGAATTTGTCTTTACATTTTTAGTTGTCTGATTGGAAGTATTTCCTAATTCTAATCCCGGATATTTAAAATCTTCCTGATTTTTGGCCCCGGGAATTTGCAAAGCTTGACCGACAAAAATCAAATTGGCATTTTTAATTCCGTTTGCCTGTTGCAATTGCTGAACTGATACCCCATACTGTTTTGCAATCTTCGATAAAGTATCCCCTCGCTTGATAGAATAGTCCATATAATCTCCTTTCATTTTTATACTCTCGAACGCACACCGTTCACATGAATATAAAAACAAAATCGGATAAAATATTGACCTCACCGCACCACATCATATCATATCATATCATATAGGGCATTATAACTGTATTTTAGCTATTTTAAACTTATATTTACAATTCGTTACATTCACCATTCTGCCCCAATTGGAGAAATGGCACGAAGTAGGTTGGGTGAAACCCAACAACAACCATAATTTATCCCTATTCATAATCTAATTCATTTATGTTGTATTTATCTTCAAAATTACACCAATCTTGTTCATAATATCCATTTTGAACAAATTTATTAAATGATGAATATTGCCAATCTTTTGGTGCTATTTGATAATGTTTCATTGGATTGTAATGTATGTAATCAATATGTTTATTCAAATCTCGTTCATTAATTATTGTGTGTTCAAAATATCTTCTCTGCCAAATACTCTTTTCACCTTTGCTCTTTCTACTATCTGACTCGTAATAGTCCGGTATTTGGGAAATATCAAAATTGACCGAAAAATTACGTTTGATATTTTTTATAATATAAGGATATTCATTTATATTGTTTGTTTTAAGTAGCATGTGTATATGATTTTTTAATACACAAATTGCTACGATATCAAATTGATATTTTTGCCTTGTTTGCTTAACTGCCTGTTTAAATAATTCAATATTTGGTATTAAAAATTCTTTTCTATCAAATGTAACAACTGTTATAAAAATAATACTGTTTGGTATAAATAATCGCCTATAATTCATAACATAATCATAATACAAAAGGTTGGGTTTCACCCAACCTACATATTAACTATTATGTTTTCTATATGCTCTTGGCAAAAGTAATTCTTCAAATTCTTTATCTAAATCTTTAAATTTTGAAAAATAATCTTGTACACTATGTATATCCTTTTCTGCCAGTTTTTCACCAAATAAAGAAATTGCACTTGTACAATTATTATTAGATTGATTGCCCGTAAATAAGGAAATAATCGGCCGCGGCTCAGATACTAAAAAAGGAAACAAAGTAGCCAATCTTGCATACGAGCTCATTACACCTATTCCATTTTTATTATCTTGCGCAACGTAAATATCAGATTTATCATCATTTTCTTCTTTTACAAATACATCAGTTCTAATACCTTTTGTAGCAAGATATGCCTCTAATTCTTCGTCATTGTTTAGAAGCATTCTAGATGCACCAATTCTGCCGTTTGTACAATGCTGAGAAACGTCATACATTCCGTCTGATCTTCTTCTGATAACGATATCATAACCATTCATGTGTACTGTACTCATAAAAACCTCCTATTAAATTAACTGTAACACATCTGTATATATAAAGGTTAATAGGTTATAAAACTTGCTACAGCCACACCACATCATATCATATCATATCATATAGAGCATTATAATTGGGTTTTAAGTATTTTAAATTTATATTTACAAAACTTCATATTTGAGTTTTCCTTCAATTATGCCTCATACTGCATATAAAAATTTTACACAGACAAAACTCGCAATGCTTCTTTCAAGATTTCTTCGGCTGAAGCCTCTTTTGTCAAGCGTTCTAAAGCTTTTGAAAGGCCTGAATTAATTTCTTCATTATTATAGCCTAAAGATACCAAAACCATTCTTGCATCATCAGTATTTTGAGAATTAGAAGCGATTCCTGCCGAAGATGTTATAACTCTTTCACCGCTTTGATAATTCGTCAACTTATCTTTCAATTCAAGAATAATTTTCTGTGCTAACTTTGGACCAACACCTTTTGCACGCGTTAATTCTTTGTAATTTCCGTCCAATACAAAGCCTACCAAATTTGAAACTTCAAATGAATTTAACAAAACAAGTGCCATTTTTGAACCGACACCGGAAACAGAAGTTAAAATATTAAATATGTCTCTATCTTCACGTCTCAAAAATCCGCAAAAACTCATTTTATCTTCTCTGTGAAGTAAAATAGAAAAGATTTTTAATTCAGTACCAATTTCGGGCAAATTAGTATAATCCCGTTCCATAATTTCAAATCTGTAGCCAATTCCACCTGTCTCAACCGTTGCGAAACAACCTTTAGAATTTGCGATTTTATAAGTAAAAACTCCTTTTATATAATCATACATTTAAAATCTTTCTCCTAATTTTTAACGATATTAGCTAATTCATCAATAATAGCTTTAAGCTCACTATCAATTTTTATTTTATCGGCAATTAAGTCATAGGAATACATTATGGTCGTATGTTTTTTAGCAAAATACTCTCCAATTGATTCATAACTCATATTTAGAATTTCTCTGGCTAAAAAAACCGCAATATGACGGGCTTTTGCTATTTTTTGCTGACGGGCGGAACTTTTTAAATCTTTTACTGACAGATTAAAATAATCAGCAACAGAATTTGCAATCCTATCGATGGTTAAATCTCTTTTACGAACTTCGCATTTTAGAGCTTTTTGAGCTAATTCCAAAGTCACTCCAACTCCGGTAAATTCAGCAAATGCACTAACTTTGTTAAAAGCCCCTTTTAGTTCTCTGACATTATTCACAAAATTGTCTGCGACATATTCAAACACATCATCATCTGCCTCTACTTCCAACTCTTTAGCATAAGCCTTAACAATTTCAACTCTTGTTTGAAAATCAGGCGGTAAAATATCAACAACAAGCCCCATTTCAAAACGCGTTCTCAGGCGATTATCAAGTGTCGGAATATCTTTAGGTAATCTGTCTGATGCGATAACAATTTGCTTATTATTTGTATACAAAGCTTCAAATGTCGAAAAGAAATCCTCCATAGTTTTCATTTTTGACTCAATAAATTGAATATCGTCCATCAAAAGAATGTCAACATTTTGGAATTTTTGGTGAAATTTTCGCATCAAGGAAGTATTTGTTGAAGTTTGGCGTTTTTTATTTGACGAATCGTTATACTGAAAGCATCTTACCCATTCGTTAAAATAATCCTCCATTCTGACATAACGAACCTTCAAATTTGGCTTATTGAAAATAATATAATGCCCTATAGCCTGCATTAAGTGAGTTTTACCCAATCCAGACGCACCGTATATAAACAATGGATTAAACTTTTTAGACGGGTTATTAGCTACAGAAAACGCAGCATTATATGCAAAACTTGAATTATCACCTACAACAAAATTATCAAATTTCAAATTCAAATTCAAATTTGCACTTGACTGCATTTGAGCAAGTGACAATTTAGCATCTTCATTTTTTCTATCCTCGTCACTTTGACCTGCAACAATTTTAGACAATTCTTTTTTTCTGGCTTTTATATATTTTTCAGCCAAATCAGGATCATATTTTAGAGAAAAAGAAGCACTATTACCCAATATAGACTTAACGGAATTTTTAATCTTATCGGACCAGCTTTTTTTTAAAATATCAACTGCCATTTGATGAGGAGAAAGCAAAACGAGGGTATCATTTTCACAATCAACAGCTTCTAAAGGATTAATCCAAGTATTTACAATATGTTCCGGCAGATTCAGCTCCAAATCAGCCTTAACCTTATTCCATACTTCCTTAACCTCAAAAATATCCATAGAAAAATTCTACAATAAAAAATAATAGTCATGAATAAAAAGTTAAAAAATATAAAAATTTTCTAAATAAAATAGCCTGGGTGGTTAATTGTATAAAATACAATTATTTATTTAAATATAATTACAAATTAAAAATCTTTTTCATACTTCCAGCTATTCTTAATTCCAATTAGCCCTTTTTTAAGGGCTATTTTTTTATTTAATTATATTAACTCTCCAAAGGAGAAAAAAAATTCTTCTTGGTCAACGTTGGTTAACTTAGAAAAAGAAGAAAGTAGTTTGTTATTCATAGGATTTCCTCATCATGGGAATAACGGTCGATTCATTATTCACTACTTTCTACTTATACAATTATTTAGCAGTATTCAAAACATATCTTGCGGCATTGGTTGCGGGTTCTACTGTACTATCGTGGAATATTACAGGATAAATATCTGTCATATGTTGTGCATCATTTTTTACTACACATTCCTGATAATTTTCATCACCTACCATTAAAGTATCACCATTTGAACAGGTAACTTCTTTGTTTGGCTTTGTTGAACCGTTTACATCTATCCAACCCCAACAATGCCAATTCCCATGTTCCTCAAAATATTCTTTCCAAGTTTGTCCTACTTTTAAATTACAATTAGAAACGTCTGGAACAAATTGAACTTTTGAACCATCAGATAACGAATATGAAAATGTTTCGTAAAAAAGTGAGCTATTACCTGAATCCGCAGGAGTAATGCTAGTTCCGGTAAACCAACCATGATATGTACTTCCTGCCAATGTACCGTTAAATATTGCCCAAAATGAAGCTTCCGTTTCAGGGTGTGCTTCGCCAAACTTTGTCTGCGGAGTTGTAACAAAGTTTACATTAGTATCGGCAAAATCAAAGCCATACTGTGCCTTTGACATCAAAGCTGCCTGAGATAATGTTGAAATTGTTTTCTTAAACTGGCTTCTGAATTTATTGGCATTTGTATTCGCAATCAGTGTCGGTATAGTCATTGCTGCAACTACTCCGATTACGCCAAGTGTAATTAATACTTCTGCGAGTGTAAAAGCTCTTGTTAAATTAAATCTATTCATTAAAAACCTCCATGACTCATGTGCCTATATATTAATTATTATATGCTATTTATTTCATATTTTCAAGAGTGATTGCAATATGTTTCGTGTTTATTAAAATAAATAACCTATATGCTCGAAATAAGGAGTTATTATGGATAAACAATTATTTGGGAGAAGTTTAAAAAACCATAGAAAAATCAACAAAATAACACAAGAAAAACTTGCAGAATTAATAGACATAGACCCTCGACAAATTGCCAGAATTGAAGCAGGAGGAAGCCTCCCGTCTTTAGAAACATTCTTAAAAATCACAAAAGTTTTGAACATTTCACCAAACGAATTACTAAACCATAAAATCGAAGAAAATACTGCAGAAAACTTAATAAAAAATGACATATATGACATATTATCACTGGCAAAAAAAGAGCAATTAGAATTAATAAAAAAACTAATATTAGCAGTTATATATTAATTACAAATTTTACCCTTCGGCACTTCGTGCCATTCTATTTCACCCTAGGGTAGCTAGAAAAAACATAGTAATTTTCTCTACGGGCAGCGAAGCGGAACGCGGAAAGGGAAGAATTTCAACATGAGCCAAGGCAAATGTTAGAAATTCGGGTGAGGACTCATTGCAAGTGCGAACAGTGCCGTTTATTGCGAGGGCGTTCGAGTTATCATTTGTTTCTCCTGAAACCAATATAACGAGATTGTCCCACCAATAAAAAAATAAGGAATAGACTTTTGTCTTATTCCTTATTTTTCTAAATTAGGTGTCGGCAACGAGTTATCTTCCCGGGAGGTGGCCCTCCAAGTATTGTCACCGCTATGAGTCTTTACGACCGTGTTCGGGATGGGAACGGGTGTTTTCCTCACGCTTGGTCACCGACGAATTCTTTCGTCCTGCGCACTCAAAATTGCATAATGTATATAAGAATTCACGCTTTCATCAAATTTACACTTTATTGTTAACCTTGCATTATCGCACCTGTGCAATCATAGATTGCTACGCTCGCTTCACTTTCGTTTCGCTCACAACGGTGCATCGTAGTGTTTTCCCTGCCAGCCTTGCTCATCGCAAGTCTGCTCCGGAAAACACCGGCTAACGCCTAGGAAAAGCCCTCGTCCGATTAGTATCAGTCGGCTGAAAATGTTGCCACTCTTACACCTCTGACCTATCTACCAGATAATCTGTCTGGGGACTTACTAGCTTATGCTATGAGAGATCTCATCTTGTGGTGGGCTTCGTACTTATATGCTTTCAGCACTTATCCGCTTGGAACACAGCTACCGGGCGTTTACCGCTGGCGCGATAACCCGTACACTGGAGGTCCCCTCTTCCCGGTCCTCTCGTACTAAGGAAGACTCCACTCAAATC
>JAFUSQ010000062.1 GCA_017467605.1 bacterium
ACTAACCACTTGTGATTTATTTCGCAAGTGGTTTTTTATGCTGCTTTAAAGAATTTTAGTTGGTCTATGACCTCTTGACTTAATAAATCTTTTAAACTATAAATAATTTTATGGAGTTCTAACTTCGGTAAGTTTGTTGCTCCATTAAAAAGACCCATATCAAATGGGTCTTTTTAATTAGAGTATAAAAGGAATTATGTTAGCACTTATTACAAATCCGATAGTTATTTCCGTAATTTTGCTTTGCGTAATGTGTTTATGCAGGGTCAACGTTTTGTTAGCTCTTATTGTATCATCAGTTATCGGTGGACTTGTCGGACATATTAGCTTGGCAGAAGTTATGAATATATTCATAAGCGGAATGGGCGGAAACTCTGAAACTGCTTTGAGTTATATTTTATTAGGAGCTTTTGCTGCTTCTATGACTCATACCGGACTTGCGCCTATTATGTCAATGAAAATTGCTAATGCGATTAAATCCAGAAAATACACTTTAATTTTTATTTTAACAGGAATCGCGATACTTTCTCAAAATCTTATTCCTGTACATATAGCGTTTATTCCGATTTTAATTCCGCCATTACTGGTTATTATGAATGAATTAAAATTAGACAGACGAGCAGTAGCATCAGGACTGGCATTTGGGCTTAAAGCACCATATATTGTTATTCCTGCGGGTTTTGGTCTGATTTTTCAGGGCTTAATTGCTGAAAATATGATTCAAAACGGAGTTGAAGTTTCAAAAAATGACATTTGGCACTATAGTTGGATATTGGGACTTGGAATGCTTGTGGGATTTCTAATATCAATTTTTATAACATATAGAAGCCCAAGAGAATATAAAAACCTTGAAATTTCTCAAGAAAACCTCAAAGAAAATTTATCATTAAACAAAAATCATTATATTACGCTTATTGCTGCTGTCTTGACTCTTATTGTTCAACTTTGGACAAATTCTTTACCTTTAGGGGCATTAGTCGGACTGTCAGTAATCTTTGGATTAAAAGCGATTGACCATGATAAAATGGATAAATTAATAAACGAAGGAGTTGGCTTGATGGGCTATGTTGCTTTTGTAATGCTTGTTGCTGCAGGATTTGCCAGCGTAATGAAAGCAACCGGCGGAATTGAAACAATGGTTAATGCCATTACTCCTTATATGACAACAAGTAAGATTATTGCAGCAATTTTAATGCTTATTGTCGGATTATTTATAACAATGGGAATAGGAACATCTTTTGGAACAATTCCTATTTTGGCGGTTTTATATGTTCCAATATGTTTAAAATTAGGCTTTAGTGTTCCGTCAATTATACTAATTTTGGCGGCATCTGCTGCATTAGGAGATGCAGGCTCTCCTGCATCTGATACTACACTTGGACCTACAGCAGGGCTGAATGCTGACGGCCAGCATAACCATATTTGGGATACCTGTGTTCCGACATTTTTACACTACAATATTGCTCTAATTATTACCACAGTAATTGCAGTGGCAATTTTGGGATAATCTAAAACTCATCTTCAGCAATTATTCTAAGTATACGATATGCTTTCTCAAGTCGAGACGAATCAAGTTTGATTTTATCAATATAACTATAAATATCCGGAAGTATTTCTTCTTCTGTTCTTAAATGGTCATATGAAAATAATATATCAGCAGAAACATTTAATGTTTTCAAAATTTTATCTAAAGTCTCAGATGTAACAAAGTTTTCTCCTGATTCTATCCTATTTAAGTTTCGAGGAGTAATATCAATCATATCTGCAAATTTTTCTTGGGTAAAACCTCTTAATTTTCTGAGCCGCTTAACTTTTTTACCTAACAGATTTTTAATACTCATGATATTTACCTCTTAATCACGTCTGTTTTTTGTATTGTTATGACGTTAAACATCATTATATATTAAGTTTTATGAAGCTGAAATGGCTCATACAGACTTTATTTTGTATAATAATGTCTTTAAATATCCTAAAATCTAGCAATATTTTTAAACAAAAAGTTTTATATAATACGTAGGAAAAAATTAGAAAGGGAAAATTATGGAAGGTATCAATCAAAATTATCATGTACGCGGCAATAACCAAAATACGAACAAAAAAGGGAAAGGCTTGCTATACACATTTCTTGGTACAGGTTTAGCAACTCAGGCAGGGTATTTTATGTTCAATCGTAAAATTGACAGGGATACATTTGAGTGGGAGAAGGAATTTAAAGCAAAAGGAGCGACTCCTGAACTGGGTAAAAAATTAGACAAACTTGAAAAACTAAATAATATCGGCGGTAAAGCTTTTAAATACACAGGTATAGCCTTGTTAGCAGCTTCTATTATTGAATTTATAAGAATTTATAAAGCAAATCAAAAACAATAGCCAATAGGAGATTATATATGACAACAACTCAATTCAACACAATAAGATATGTCACAAATTACGGCGAACATTGCATAGCAACCAAAAATAATGGCACAGTCACAATTCAGGGAGATTGTAACGGAATTCGAGAAATGCCGGAAGCAGAATTTATGGACGCTTTTGTTAAAGATCAGACAAAAGTAAAATTAGAACGCAGTCCAAATACAGATAGAGTAGATTTAACTACTCAAACAGGAAGTTTTGAAATCAGCAATAAAACTCTTGAGAATTTCGAGAAATATGTTATAGATAGCAAAAGAGCCTGGTATGACATAACAAACAGACATACTTTAAAAGGTATGGGGCTGGACCTTATAATTCAAGAAAAGTTTAACGGACGCAGTGTCAAAGGTAAAATTTGCGGGAAAGAAACAGAATTAAAATTTTACAATCCAGGATTATTTGACTTTCTCAGATTGGATAAAGGCGGACTCAAGGGTAATATTGACGGACGACCTGTAAATATAAAATATAGTACAACAAAAAATGGTATAAAATTAGAAGGCTTACCTGAAGATTATAGCGATATAAAAATGCATTTGGGACTTGTTATTGCCGAAAAAATATATGATGATATTGCAGCAGATGAAGCAATGGCAGCCGGTGCAATTATGTCAGGAATGAAGTAAAAGGGGAAAATTAAAATCTGTTACAAAAATCATCTTCAGACAGTGGTTTTCCGGTAACGCTTTCTATTATATCTTCTTCTAAAAGCGAAGCTCCATATTTAAATAATTTTTCATTTAAAAATTCTGTTGTATGCTGATTTTTTGAAATTTGTCCAAGTTCTTTTGTCATTGCACCATAAATTTGAGCCTTTAAAAGTGCAGCTCTGAAATAATTTTGATAATATCCGGGGTGAGATAAATAATGAGGAATTGTTGCCCATTCATTATTTAATTCTGTATTTTCTCCTCTGAATAAAAAGGTCTTTTTCATATTACTCCAAAGTACTTTCAAGTCTTGCTCAGGATTTGCATACATTTCTTTTTCAAAATTTATAATTTGCAGTGAACGAGTTACAAATCTTGCATCATCTTCTTTTAATTCATTCATAAATCCTTCTAAGACTTCATCAGGAACAATATCTTCTAAAATTTTTTCGGATTTTGGCAAATCTCCCATCATCATAGCAATAGCCTCAGTCATTACAGGAGAAGAACAATCCTGCTCGATAAAAGGTAATCTCGAATCTATACCAATATCATAAACACAGTGCCCCAATTCGTGTAAAATAGTATCTAAACTTTTAACATTATTTGTTAAATTTGCTAAAATTCTTGCATCTTTTCCCGGTTTTATACAAAATGCAAATCCATGTGTATTTTTATTTTTACGAGGAAATAAATCAAGAGTAATCCCCATATTATCTACATTATAACCCATCTGACCATAAACATTTTTGGCAATTTCAACAACTTGTTCTTTGGTCTTTATGTACGAATTTACTTTTGATTCGTTACTGTTTTGAGGAAGTAACCCATAATGGAAGTCAAATAATTGCTCCGAAGAAATCCCAAATTCCAATGAAAGTTCAGATTTTCTTTTTTTATCAAATTCAATACATTTACTTTTTAGTTTTCCATAAACTCCATTTAGTAATTCAGATAATTTTTCAGGCTTTATATCGTAGGTTTCTTCAACCATATAATCAAAGTAATTATCGAAACCCTTTAATTTGGCATAATCATTACGCAATTTAACAAGTTCAACCAAATCTTTTGCAATAATATCTCCGGCTTTAACATTTGCTTCATAAGCCTTTTTACGTATTTCAATATCCTTTTCAGTTTCTAAAATTTTCATTATCTCTGATTTTGAAACAGGTTTATCATCAATTGTCAAAACATAAGAATTATATTTGGCAGAAATTTCGTTTTCCTTATCTCGTAAAGCTTTTAATTCCTGACCGGATTCTATTTCATTATAAAAAGCTTTTACTATATCTTTTATTTGCTTTGCCAGATGTTTATTTGCAAATCCTTTTTCTTTTATTTTTTTAAATTTTTCATACAAATCTTCATTTTTATATAAATTACTCATTTTCTCCTGAGCCAGAGTGTAGATTGAAAGATTTTCATCTGTAGAATTTGTATAAAAATTCCAACCTGATAATTCTGCTTCATAAACAAGCACCTCAAGCTCTTTACCAAACTCATCACGCAGAACTTTATAATCCTCTATATTTGTCATAACTAAAATTCCTTATTTTACAATTATCTCATAACAAGGGTAAGCTTTTGAACAACCTTCAAGACGCTGAATTTTTATATCAACTTTATCAAAAACTTTAAATTGATTGGAAAATTCTCCTATTTCAAGGCTTTTGCTATCATTTGGTACAATGTAGTATTTGTAAAAATCTTTATTTTTATCATTAAACAAAATATATTTATTATTCGATTTGGCAAAGTCAATTGAATAATTTCCTTTTACTAATTCTGAAACTTTTATAATTTTGTAATCAGGAAAAATTTCTTGAATTTCATTATTTGACAATTTTTTTGGAACAAATTTAACCCCGTTAAATATAATTTCATAAAATTCAAATGTTTTTGGAAAATATGAATAAAGCTTTTTCCCAACTAAAAATTCTTGCGAATATTCTCCAAATATTGCATTTTCCTTAGGAATTTGAGCATTATCCGTTAACAGAGAATAAGTCGTATTACCGGAAGTTTCTTCCGGCATTAGAATTTGTAAAACAATTTCTTCCTTGGACATATCATCATCATTATCAGAGTGTTTACGAAATTCATGCTTATTCATGTTATAAGTCCATAATTTCTGACCAAATCTCGGAAGCACATTATTCTCAAAAGAAGCCTTCTTATCTTCTCCTTCATACAAAATTCCTGCAATAAAAATCACTAGCAGCAGTAAGACAACCACCCCAAAAGCATAACGTTTTTTCATAAAAACCCCTCTCCTTCCGGTTAATAATCATATTTGATACAAAATACAATACCACAAAAGAATAATATTTGTCTAATATTTTATACCCAATTAACCAATATAAATAATCTATTGATAAGTTTAAATATAATTAATCTTTTTCATACTTCCAGCTATTCTTAATTCCAATGAGCCTCATTTGGGGCTCTTTTTTTAATTTCTGGTAAAGACCCAAAAACCTTTACTATTAACAGAAGTTACGACTCTGCCTGCTGTTCTGCGCACTTCTTTTTTTTCTTCCTTTGAAAAAACCTCTTTTTTTTTTGTTTTTGAGCAATAGTAACACCGGCAGATTTCATATCATTAAATGCACTTGCCATAAGTGTTGTTGTATAAACAGGAGTTGTATGTGCATAATCAAAAATAATCACACCGTTAGCATTCATAAGTCTTGTTTGATAAATTTGACGAATTAAATCTTCAGGAGCTCCGCCCATAAATGTAACAAACAACCCTGCATATAAATCCGTTCTTGGGGATTTTACCCGCATGACATCATTCATCATTGATGCTAACATTTTTGGATCATATGTTAAAAATAACGGAGTAAAGCCATTTATATAATTATTTTGAGACCAATTTCTCCAATCTTGCTGCTTAGAAGCAAGTGCAGAAGCTATATCAGGGAAAATAACCGCACTTATATAAACCTTTTTTTCTTTTCCAAGCTGACCGACTTTTTGAACAAATTCACTTACTTTATTTCTTCTATACTGATTCCAATCATACCATTGAACATCTGCAACCGTTAAATCCAGCGGATCAACATCATATAATTTTTTAAATTCGTTTCTTGCATATTCGGTAAATCCCCAGGCATTTTGATCATTCCCAGCCGTTGCGTTCGGATATCTTATATAATCAAGATTTATTCCGTCCGGTTTATAAGTAGTAATAATTTCATCAAGCAATTCAAGTAAAAAATCTTGTACTTCAGGGTTAGCAGGATCAATAAAATAACCGTTATGTTCTGATACGGATTTTGTTGCACCGGGCATTGATGCATATTTTTTTATTTTATTTCCCCAATCGGGTCGTATGGATAAAATGCTTGACTGATTATATTCCGGCGGTTGATTACCTACATAAAATGACTGAAACCATATATGAACCTTTATACCTCTTTTATGTGCTTCACTAATCCATATTTCAAGCGGATCTATACCTTCAAATATTTCATTTTGCACGGTAAATCCATATCTGTTCATTGTTTGACTTGGAAATATTGTTTTGCCATGAAAATAAGTTTCTAAAAATATATTGTTAAATCCGTTTGCTTTTATTTTGTCAAGAGTAGATATAATTTGTTCTTTTGAAGTTTCCGTTGGTCTTATCCAAGTTCCTTTAAGTTCATTTTCAATATACGGAACGGCAGTTTTTATTGCCATATTCGCAGCATCAATAGCCTCTTGAGTGTATTGACGTAAAACAGTAACATTCTGTTTTTCATTATCTGCAATTTTTAAATAATTTTCAGCAGTTTGAATATGGTTTGACGGCAAGATATAGTTATAATTCAAGGTATTCATTTTATAATAATCAATCATTGATTTTGCTTCATTGATTTTTGCTCTTGCTTCAAATGTATAACTTTCAGATGTAGTATAAACAGTTAAAGTTCCGGTCATTATATCAACATAAACTTTTGAACCTACCGAAATATTTTGAGTAATCCAATTTTTTGCTCTTCCATGACCACTGATTACAATACCGTTTTTAGGAATAGTAGAATCCGCACCGCTTAAGGCCACAACCGTATTATTTTCAACAATTGCCTCAGTTCCGAATTCATTTGTGCCTGTATGTAAGCCGTAATTCGGGGTATATATTACAAGTTTATTTGCACCTCTGCCGCCCGGATAAAAACTTGCACTAAAATTAGGATCTAATGAATCATACCTTATTTCTGAGTTTTTAAATACAACTTCTCCTTGATTTAAATTTAACGGTGAAAATGCATTTAATTCATTTTTATTATTATTTATAACAGTTTCTTCTTCTGTCTCTGGATAAAAAATTATAGAATCAAGATCATCTTCCGCACGTACTTGGGGAAAACTAAATAACAATGCCAATATTATATAAAATAGGTATCTTTTCTTCATTAAGTTATTTCTTTCTACGTCTGTTATAATAACCCGTATTTTTATATTTTAAATCCTCTAAAGCCCTGATTTTATCAGGAAGTTCAGTATTATCCGGTTTGACTAAATAAGCCTTTTTATAATATTGGTTAGCCCTCAATAAATCACCGAGCTTTTCATACATTACTGCCATTTTTATAAGGACATCATAATTTTCTTTATAACCGTTTTTAAAAGCAATATTATAATAGTCAAGAGCTTTTTTATAATCATTACGGGTATAATAAAATTCCCCAAAATGATAATTAGTATAAGCATCAGTCTTGTTTATATCCAAAGCTTGATAAAAGTAAGCTTTCGCATAGCTGTTTTTATGCTCAAAATCGTAAATACGCGCCATTTGTACTATAGGATATAAATTATTCGGTTCGAGCTTATTTAAAACAAAATACTCTCCCCCGGCTTGTTGTAAAAAAAGTTTTCTCTCCTCACCATCAACTTCCAAAGCTTTATTAAAATGTTCATCGGCAGACTTTAGAACAGAAGCTTTGTCGAACTTGGTATAATCAATAAAACCCTCGTTATACTTAACGACTCCAAACTCAACCGCGAGAGTTTCTACACCAAACAAGGTGCTTCCATATAAAATGAAAGCACCAAGCAGTATAAAAATCGTCTTATAAATCTGTATATTTTGGAACCGGATCTGTGTCATGATGGTAGAATGAATAATCCTCTGAAGCAGGATCTGTATACAAATACAATTTTCTCCAGAATCTTACAAATTTGTTTTGCTTTTTAAAAGCAACTTCATCAGGAGTATAATATTCCTGAGCAGTTGCACGAGATTTACTTACGTTAACCATGTCACCCATTTGAGCTGAATATCCGCTATTTTTCAAAACTGCAGGATTTGTAGCTTGGTCAACTGAAATAGCTGCATTAGCCATTGCCGGAATTGCTGCTGTTAAAGCGATTAATAATAATTTCTTCATAGTCACCTCTTTTTATTTAAACAACATTATATTCATTTTTTTGAACGTGTGCAATTATATTATAATTTGTTTACAAAAAGATTTCATATATTATTTGTATGATTTAATAATAATTTCTTCTAACTTGTCAATAAGTTGATTTTCAGGAACTTTTGCTATTATTTCACCTTTTTTAAATACGTAGCCTTCTCCGATTCCTCCAGCTATACCAAAATCAGCATGACTTGCTTCTCCGGGTCCGTTAACAGCACAACCCATTGTTGCTATTGTTATATTTTTATCGAAATTTTTAAATCTCGCTTCAACTTCTTTTGCCAACTTAATCAGATCAATTTGTGTTCTTCCGCAGGTCGGGCATGACACAAAATTTACCCCGTACTCACGTAAATTTAAGCTTTTTAATATTTCATAACCGGCAAAAACTTCTTCAATAGGATCTTCTGTAAGGGAAACTCTTATAGTATCACCTATACCTTCGGCAAGAAGTGTTCCCAAACCTACAGAAGATTTTATAAGCCCTCCTTTTAGCGTTCCGGCCTCTGTCACACCTAAATGGAGCGGATAATCCACTTTTTGCGCTATAAGTCGATATGCTTCAATCGTTGTCAATACATCTGAAGATTTTAGTGAAACCTTTATCAAATCAAAATCTAAATCCTCAAGAATTTTTATGTGCTTCATTGCACTTTCAACCATTTTTTCAGATAACGAAATTTCTTTTTCTTTTAATTCTTTTTCTAAAGACCCTGCATTCACCCCTATTCTTATGGGAATATTTTGTTGTTTTGCCAATTTTACAACCTTTTCAACATTTTCACGTTTTCCTATATTCCCGGGGTTTAAACGTAATGCACTTATTCCGTTATTTATACATTGAATTGCCAATCTGTAATCAAAATGAATATCAGCAATCAAAGGAACAGGGGAAAGTCTCACTATTTCTTTAATTGCTTCGGCGGCATCCTTATTTAACACTGCAAGCCTAACTAATTCACAGCCTGCATCAGTTAATTCTTTGATTTGTTTTACTGTTTGTTCAACATTTCGTGTGTCTGTATTACACATAGATTGAACGCTTATCGGATTATTATTACCAATTTTTACATTTCCGATAGAAATTTCTTTTGATTTTCGTCTTTTTATCATAGAATGATTTTATCACATAATAAAAAGAGGGAGTAAAATTATGAGAATTGCCGTATTATCTGACTTACATGCTAACGTTCAGGCTTTGGAAGCCGTTATGAATGATGTGGTCAATCAAAGTTGTGAGCATGTATTTTGTCTTGGGGATATTGCACTTGCAGGTCCTCAACCTAAGGAAGTAACAGATTATGTTATGGCTCAAAATGAATGGACGGTTATTCAAGGTAATACGGATAAAATGATTGCTCAATACGGACCGGAAGTTGTCGAATTTTTGGAAGCACAATATCCCGTTATGGCAAATGCTATTGCTGATGATGTTTTAGCTCTTGACGATTCTCACAGGGCTTTTCTTGCAAATCTTCCTCCTATGCTTAGTCTTGATGTTGAAGGTTGTAACGTGCTTTTAGTCCATGGTTCTCCAAGAGCAAACAATGAGGACATATTACCTGAAATGCCGTTAGAAATTGTTGAGGAAATTATAGAAGGTACTACAGAAAAACTAATACTTTGCGGACATACTCATATACCTTGCGGTTACCAAACACGCACAAATCAAACAGTTGTAAATGTCGGTTCTGTCGGCAGACCAATGACTAAAGAACCTAAAGCGTGCTATGCAATTATTGATTTTTCTCAAGGCGGATTCGAAATTCGCCACAGATTTGTACCATATGATAATAAATTAGCGGCTCAAATTATGTCACAAAGAGGGTTTGTTGGAGCTGACAGATTGGCTGATTTATTGTTAAACCCTGTTGAAAGACATATATAACAGCCAAAAGCCTAAATATATTGACTTTTTTTGAAACATTATTATTATAATGTTAGGTAGAAAATAAGAGGAATTATATTATGGCATCTTCAGGCGCATCAATTATTTCAAATTTGACATCTAATTTATCAAATACATATTCGTATTTGGCATCACTTTACCCTGATGAAGGTGTAACAATTAAAAATATTACAAAAGCCAGAAATGATAATACGAATTATTTAACATTAAATCAGTCATTTGCATCATATTTGCAAAATAATTTCTCTACTCTTGACAAAGACGGAGACGGAGTAATCAGTGCAGATGAAATGAATAAAATGACAAACACTCTTTCTACTGCCGGAGTTTCTAAGGCTGAATTGACTCAATTAGCTGCATCAGGTGCTTATTCAGGCGATATGATTAATAAAATTCTTGAAAATTTTGACGAAATGGATACAAACCACGATGGTCGGGTTACAAGTGCAGAAATTTCATCTTTTTCATATTCTTGCAACAAACAAGAAAAAATTGACGAAGAAAATTACAAAAAAGCCACAGGAATATCCGTTTTTTACGGAGATGACAGTGCAAGCGAACCATCAAGCTATAGTATTTTAAGTTACAGATATAAAAATTATAATTCCAATAAATAATTATTTACCGATACAAAAATGATCAAATATATTATTTAAAATTTCATCTGTAATAACTTCACCTGTAATTTCATCAAGCGATAGCAGAGCAGATTTTACATCAATATAAATCATGTCCTGTAATTCTTCTTTTTTAGAAGCTTTTAATGCTCTTTCAAGACTTTCTTTACATTTTAAAAGGCAGGCTTGCTGACGTTTATTTGTTATAAATTCAGTATCTTCCGGTGAAAAATCACATACGATATCTTTTATTTTTACTTTTAATTCATCAATACCCCTATTTAGCACAGTAGAAATTTTAATTGTTTCTTTATCCGTATTGATTTTATTTTCCGGAAGTAAATCTATTTTATTTGCAATTATAATATTAGGCTTATCTTTTACAAAATTATAAATTTCTCTATCTTCATCAGTAAAACCAACACTTGAATCATATAAAAATAAAATCAAATCAGCATCATTTGCAGACTGTTTTGAATATTCAATTCCGATTTCTTCAACCTTATCAATCTCATCACAATCTCTAATTCCTGCAGTATCAATCAATGTAATCCCAACACCAAGTTCAAGATTTTCTTTAATAACATCACGTGTTGTACCTGCAATATCAGTAACAATTGCCCTATCAATATTTAGCAAAGCATTGAATAAAGAAGATTTACCAACATTTGGCCTGCCTACAATTGCAACCTTAATCCCTTGTCTTAATATGTCGGAAGACTTTGCACAAGCCAAAATTCTGTTAATTTCAGTCAATGAATGCTCAAATTTTTCATTAAGATATGAATATTCCGGTTCTGCGACATCTTCCGGGAAATCAATTCCCGCAACAATTCTTGATGCCGTTTCAAAGATTTCTCCTTTAATTTCGTTTATTTTTGAAGCCAAAACTCCTGATAAATTTTTGGCAGATTGAATAGCGAAATTTGAAGTTTTAGCATGAATTAAATCATCAACGGCTTCTGCTTGAGATAAATCTAATTTTTTATTCAAAAAAGCTCTTTTGGTAAATTCACCGCGCTCGGCTATCCTTGCCCCGTTTTTTAATACAACATCAAGAATATTTCTAACAACATTGACCCCGCCATGGCATTGAATTTCAATAACATCTTCTCCGGTATAACTGTTTGGATTTTTGAAAGGTAAAATAACAACTTCATCAATCTTTATACCGTTATCCATAATCCAGCCGTGGCAAATTTTTCCTGCCGGGAATTCTGTTTTATTAGAAATTTTTTTAATTACATCAAAACTTCTATCTCCGGATATACGAATAACTCCGACACCACCTGTTCCAATCGGGGTAGATATTGCTGCAATTGTTTCAAATTCCTGATTTATATTCATAAGTTTATTATACAATAAATGAAATTTTAATGTTTACAATTTTATCGGATAATCAGATGGAATTTTGTAGCCGTTTTTTACAATAAGAGAAGAACAAAACGCATACGGGTGCGAATATAATGCCGGATATTCTTCATTTGATATACAATGTTGTCTAAATTCTTCATAATTAAATTCATTCCCATAAAACTTATAATCATTATACCAATTACCGTTTTTGTCTGCTCTATATGTAAGCGTAAAAACGTCACGTCCTGAAACTAATTTTGATTTTTGAGGATTTAATATTACGGCAATATCAAATTTATTTTCATTAACTGCAAAAAATTCTAAAATTGTACCATCAAGCAAACCAACCATATAATAATATCCGAGTGTTCCAATTTTTGTCGATCCGTCAGCTGAATAAACGTCAAAAAGCGTATTTTTAGGATATTTTGTAACTACTTTAAAACCCAATGAAAAATTATCCTCAAACACTTGTTTACTTGATTCCCATGAATGACCGGCTGAATTATCATGTTCATCTCCGGATTTAACAACGGAAAAATCACTGTCAGTATTAGCCTGAACCATTCTTATACCTTGCAATATAGTTGAATTTATTTTATAGAGTTTATTTTCAATTTCACGTTTGTGATAATGACTTATTATTGCAGGAATAGTTATAGCACTAACAACCCCGATAATACCGATTGTAATGAGAATTTCTGCGAGAGTAAATGCTTTATTATTTTTCTTCTTTGTAAAATGTTTCATTTTTCCTCCTTGTAGGTAATTCCGAACAGAATAAATTTATATTACCACTAGCATTAAAATTATGCAAGCGGAAAATAAACAAAAACGTCAAGAATTGTTAAAAGCTATTGCTGCAACGGTAAAAGGATTAAGAAATAAAACGGGGAAATCAATAAGTTTAATATCTAATGAATTAAATGTCTCAAAGTCTATATGGTCAGATGTTGAACTTGCAAAAACAGATATTCAATTCAGTACATTTTGGCGTATTGCAGAAGCTCTTGATATTATGCCGGAAGAATTACTAAAAAAAATAAAAGAAAATTTACCTCAAAATTTCACATTTATTGAATAAAAAAAAGCTATGTACTGAGGTGCATAGCTGTTGATTAGGGATATGTGTATCTTAGTCTCTAAGGAGTATATTGTTATATTAGCATATGTTTTTTTTTTGAAATCATACAAATTGATGAGATTTTTTAAATTTGAAAATTAATTTAATTCTTCACATTTTGAACAATTTCTGCTATACTGTCGTTATAAATAAAGGATAGGGAGGAAGTTATGAGGAAATCGTTAATTGCAACAGTTTTAACACTATTTGTTTGTTCTACATTCAGTTGTGTTTTTGCAGCAAATTATACCAAATTTTCTTCTAAATTTGTAAAAAATTTCAAAGATTGCGATAAATATGAAGAAACTACAACTTCAGAATCTGACGGAACTACTTTTACTACAAACAGACGTATTTTAGGCTGGCGTAACGGATTTTGCAAATATGAAGAAACTTTCAAAACAAACAAAAATGAATACAAAGTAAATTGTTCATTTACAAGTGTACAGGTTGATGAGTTATATGATGCAATGAAAAGCAGATCAAAAGAGCTTGAAAAATATGAATTGGAAACATTTGCGGAAAGTAAAGATCCAAAAACAGGAAAAACAAAATACATAAGCACAGGAACTCAAACCATTAAAGGAAACAAAGCATATATTGCTTGGGCTAAATACCAGAATAATCCATACTTTTGCTCTCCGCAAAAAGTAAAATAAGAATTTTATACAATAAAGAAATGTCTGTGAAATTCACAGACATTTTTTATTGTTATCCTTTATTTTATTGAGCTTTGGAATTTTTACTTTCTGCAAGTTTGTTACCAATCATATTTGCAAAAGGTGTAATTAGAACCGGAGAAAGGAATCTGTATACAGTACCGAAGATAATTAATTTCTTCAATACGCCCATACCTTTCAATTTTATTTCAAGAGGTTCATTGTCCATGTATTCTTCTACATATTTAAGGGTATTAGTTAATTTTACACCTTTTTTATCTTTTTTAGTAAAATCTTTCCAAGCTTTACCGAGTTTTTCCTCAGCTTCTTTTATAGCTTTATTATTTAGAGCATCTATTTTCTTACCAAGTTCATGATCTCCGGTTCTGCTTTGTGCATATTTAACGGTTTGTTTTTCCCACCAGTTATCAAGACTTTGGTCGATAACAACCGAACCTAATGTAGCAAGCCCGAAAGTCAAACCTTGGTTAATTGCAAGTGTACGTTTTCTATCTTCATCAAGTTGTTTATTTCTTAAAGTTTGAGTCATATACATGCCTGAAATTATGATAGAACCAAGTATTGACATTTTATCAACAACACTATCAAGTTTATCCGATTTAGCTGCCAGTTTTTCAGCAAACCAAGAAGTATACAATTTATCTGTATAATGTTTTTGAATAAAACTTGTAAACTTATCAAATAAATTTGTAATTGGTTTCAAAAATCCTGACTTACCCGGCAGATCTGCAACCCCTGTAAATGAAGGTTGAGATATTGGCAAATTCCTTTGTTTATTATTTTTCACAAATTGATTTTGGTTATATCCATATTTAGGATTGAAATTATTTGTTTGTAAAGTTACGTTCATTATTTCAACCCTCCTGCAAATTTACTGATTTCCGGTTTTTCAACTATTGACGAAGTCATTGATACCTGAGCCGGGTTTTGAACAGAAGCTTGTTCAACTTTTTTCTTCTTTTCTAATCCAAAACCGTATTTAAGAATTGGCGGAATCAATGCAACAGTGAGCATTGCTTTTGCGATTCCAAATATGAATACATCAGGAGCCATATCAAGAGCTTTTGTAGTCATCTTGAAAGCGTGAGATTGTTCAAGTTTTGTCAAATTTTCTACTTTGTAAATCTGTTTGAATTTTTTGAACAATTCGACATTTTCAAGATCCTTCAAATCGCTTACATGGTATTTTTCTTTAATTTTATCAATCAATTCGGCAGTTGTATTAACATTAAATTTTTCTCTCAGTTTTTTAATTTTTCTTGCAAGTTTTTTTGCTTCCTTTTTGTTTTCCATTGTTGATAAATCTCTTTCCAAGAAAGGAGCTGTTGCAACTTCTGAGACATTTTGTTTAGATTTTTCAACGGCTTGACCTAAAGGATACATAACAATACTTGAGAAACCAAAACCGATAACCCCTGATGCTATTGCGTGTCCTGAAGCATACATTTTGTCTTCTTTATCTTTCTTGCCCGGCAATGACATAATTGCCGCAGGTCTGAATACGGAAGCCAAAACTAATGCCACTAAGTTTTGAGCGATAACTGTATGTTTTTCACATAACTTTAAGATTTTATCAAACCAGTTATCTTTAACAACATCGGCAGCTACATCTGCCAAATCCTGAGAAATACTTGCGGCAGCTCGGTTTATACCCGTAAAGCTGCCGCCATAATATCCTCTATTTACACTTTTTCCTTCTGCGCACAAGAGCTCACTCTGCTGTTTATACTCAAGCACATTCCTGCTCTTATGCTTGAATTTAGCCGATGAGCCGGTGGGATAATTCTTAATTGAGTCTATATTCATTTCACACCACTTAATAATTAACTGCTATACACTAATTCTAAATCAAAGAAAAAAAATTTTTGTTAGTAGTTTACAAAAATGTTACAATTAGAGTTAAATATAGTTATACCTTGAAATTCTCCAATATTTATATTAATATACCCTTAAAAATAAGAGGTATGAGAGTTGACAGAAGAAGGCCTTAATTTGGAGTTGATAGCCAAAGAATGCGGTTTGTTTACTAAAACAAGCTCTCAAAAGGTCATAGAACAAATTGATTTGTTACAAGAAAAATATTCACAAAATTACCTTGTCTGTATATATAATTATATGATTAGCCATGCCGAAGAACCTGATGTAATAATGCATTTAATACGCTGCATTGATATGTATAGAGATTCGTCAAGTCTTGAATATCTTGTTGATATTTTACTCCTGAAAAACTACAATTCTGAAGATAATGAAATAAAAGAAAAGTATAACAATGTCAGAGTAATGTGTGCAAAAGCAATTGCTAATCAGAAAAATACCGAAGTTGTATCATCTTTGTTATATTGTTTAAACAATAAAAATGAAAACTACAGAGTAAGATTGGCATGTGCAGATGCTTTAGGCCGAATTGGAGACAGATTTGCAGTAGCTCCCTTGATTGAAGTTGTAAAAGATGAAGATGAAAAATCGGTATATTTAAGAGAATCCGCAGTATCAGCATTAGGGTTGTTAGGAGACACCAGAGCCATTGACCCGCTTGTCAGCATTCTTGAAGCAAAACAGGGAATAATGGATAAATTTTCATTTTTAAAAGAAAGAGCTATTGAAGCTCTTACAAAAATGGGATTTAATGATAACGAAAGAATTTTTAAAGCTTTGAAAAATTCACTATCAGATGAATCGTCTCAGGTTAGAATAAATGCTATAGAAGCATTAATGGAAAGTGAAAATCCAAAAGCTTATGAAACAATTAAAAAGTGTCTTGAGCAGGATTCTGATATTGAAGTAAAGAAGAATGCAATGATTGCACTTTATAATATGTCTGACAGAAGAATATTAGATGAAGTTATTTCGTCTCAAAATTATCCTGATGAATTAAAAGTTGAAGCTGTAGAAATACTTGATGAGTATGAAGGAGAGTAAATGTCCTATAACAACCTAAAATCAATAATACTTTTATCTGGCGGTTTAGATTCGCTTGTAAGTTTGGGTTTGAAAAAAGAAGAATTGAATATAAATTTGGCTATAACTTTTGATTACGGACAAAAATCTGCCCAAAAAGAAATTTCAGCTTCTAAAAAAATATCAGAATACTATAATATTGAACACAAAGTTATAAAACTTGACTGGCTTAAAGAAATTACTACAACTTCATTAGTATCAGATAAAAAAATTCCGTCAGGTAAAGCTCTTAAATATGATAAAGAAAGTGCTAAATCTGTTTGGGTTCCTAACAGAAATGGTTTGTTTTTAAATATTGCAGGCTGTTTTGCTGATTCTTACGGCTATAATTACATACTAATTGGTGCAAATAAAGAAGAAGCTCAAACTTTTTCTGATAATACCCAAAAATTTATAGATAGTGTTAATGCTGAATTTGAATTTTCTACCCAAATTCACCCGAAAGTAGTTGCACCCTTGATAAATTCCGATAAAAATGATATAGTCATGTTAGCTTTGAACAATAACATTCCGTTAGAGTTAACAATGAGTTGTTATCAAGGATTGGAGGGTCATTGCGGGATATGTGAGTCATGCACAAGATTGAAAAATGCACTTCTAAAAAATCATGACAATCATTATGTAAAGGTACTTTTTAAAAACTAATGAAAACACTTTATATCGACAAAGAAATTAAATATATCGGCTCACAATTAGCACCGCATTGGATTTATAAAAATTTTAAGATTCAAGGTGATGCGATTGTTGCGTTTTGCGGTGAATGTGAAGTTAAATTGGCCGAAATGGTCGACATTGAAGATGTTATAAATAATGAACCTATTTATAGCAAATATATGCTGAGTTTTATATCCGAGCAATTTAATGTCGAACTTGTAGAAGGTGTTTTCAGACAAAGATTACTGATTTGTTGTATAAAAGAAGCACTTGAAAAAAGAGGGTTTTTAATTCAAAGAAGCGGTGATGATTTATTTTTTAATGGCAAAAAATTATCTGTATCAATTGCAACAAAATCAATAACATCTACCCTAATTCATACCGGAATAAATATATTGTCTGATGGTGCTCCAATACCGGTTTCAGGATTAGAAAGTGATTTAGGGATTAAGGATATAAAAGATTTTGCAATTGAAGTTATGAAAAATTATAGCGAAGAAATTGATGATATAATTCTTGCAAGTACGAAAGTGAGGGGTGTTTAATGCTTAAAGATACTGATAAATTTGAAACTTCATCACATTTTTCGTACAACGACTATAAGAAAAAAGTTCACAAAGCACCAAATAAAGATGTAATGGTATTTGCATCTGTTTTCTTTATTGGAGTACTTATAATACTTGGATTTGCTAAAATTTTATCACCAAATGTAGATGTTGGGATTACAACAGACAATGAAATAGCTTCATTTGAAGATGAAGAAGATACAACAACAGGTTCAGTAATAGATGAAAGATTACGAAATCTAAAACTTGAAGATGAAGGAAAAAAAGTTGGTGATGAAGAAATGTTTTCGCCTGAATTAGATGAAAGGGTTATACTTCCGACCAGAACGAGAAAAACCGAAGGGCAAATGGAAGCTGAAAAATCTCAAGCACAAGAAGCTTTACCAACAAATGACCCTCAAAAAACAGTTCAAGCAGAAACGACCAAAACAACAACTCAACCTGCACCAAAACCTGCAGCCCAACCTGAACAAATAGTAAATGCAAAAGTTGTTGTAGGATATTATGCAACGGAAAAACAAGCAGAAGTCGCAAAAAGTATTATCCAAGATGCAGGTTTGGGAGTAACGCCTATTGTAAAAAATCTTGGCGGATATTATACACTTCAAGTCGGTTCATATTCATCTCGAGAAAAAGCTCAACAAGCTGCAAACAGTTTATTAAAAAGCAATTTCCCGGCTCGTGTTATCGTTGAATAGGGGTAAATAGGGGTAAATGTATAAAAGTGTGTTCACACTGATTGGTATTCTGAGGCTTTAGCCGAAGAATCTCAAAAATTTTAACTGTTATGAAATTCTTCGCTTGACACACGCATGAACACACTCCGATTAACTGCTTACCAAGGGTAGTCTTTTTCAATTCTCCAACCGGCACGGCGGATTTTTTCCGCACAGTAAGATCCTCTACCGCTTTTTGAACAATTCTCGTTTATTTCATTATCAGTCATGCCATAACCATATGGTCGAACACCTAAACCGTCCTCAATACGTTCAAGAAAAAATACATCTTTACCATATTTATTTGGTAACTCTCCGCCATTTATATCAATCATTATTTGGTTATTTTCATAAAATACACCATCACTTTTTGCTCCAATAAGAATAATATATAAAAGTCCATCAGCAGTATAAAAAGATGTTCTTGAATTTTCTAAAACAACATTTCTTGTTGTATTGTTATTATTTGCATCTCTAAATGGGGCGCTACGATTATACCCGCAAGTTGAATATAAATCACAGTAAGTGACAACTTTCAAATACGGCTGCCAGTATTGTTTAAAATATTCTTCAGCACCCATATTAAATGCACTGTCAGGTTCACCCTGTTCGTCAAACGATAATTTATAAGCCTGATTTATTACAGAAATTCCTTTCTGTAATTTAGTAACAGTTGCTCGTTTTTGGTTTTCTTGGATTAAGCTTGGAATAGTCATTGCCGCGACTACCCCGATTATGCCGATTGTTATAAGGACCTCTGCTAAAGTGAACGCAACCTTCTTTTCCCTTCGCCCAACGGGAGAGAGGGTATTACACTTACCCCATTTACCCTTTTTAATTTTCAATTTTACTAAATTCATACTAACCTCTTAATAATCTTTCATAATTCCAACTAATATTATTTATTTTGTTAATAAATAATTAACAAAATAACATTAATTCTACAAAGTGTCAATATCAACAAAAAATAATCTAAAATATTCACATGGGAATAAACATTGATATTGATTCAAATACAGATATAAACGAAGTTATTAGGCTTTTACTTTACAGAAATAAAATTACCATTGCCGAATTAGCCCGCAGAATGACAGAATTAACAAACCGTAATTACACAAGATTTAACCTTCGTGCCAAACTTGAGGGGAAACGATTGCATTTCAACGAAGCAGTATTAATTTTTGAAATACTTGGCTACAAAGTAGATTTAATAGAAGCTTTAAAATGATTCTATTGTTTCATCATCAACCATTAGTGTAGGTTTTGGGATAGGATTTTCCGCAATAGAATTATCGTCTGAATCTGAAATACCTGAGCTTTCAATATCAAGTTTTGCCAACTCGTCTTGACCTAAATCTTTATATACCTGAGCTCTTTCAAGATATAATCTGTCTTTCAGTAAATATATTCTGTCATTATCGGATTGTATTAATAATTGATTATATATATCCATTGCATCTTCGTATTTTTTAATATTATACAAAAACTGAGCTTTATCCCATAAAAACTGATCTTTTTCGTTATCATTTTGTGCTTTTTTAATTTCGTTATCAAAATCTTGCAAAGCACTATCGTAATCTTTTATATAATATTTTATAAAAATTTTGTTATCAAAGTTCATTATATCAAAACCATTGGCACTCAGTTCATATGCTTTGTCAAAATCCTTTATTGCACCTTGATAATCACCGGTTTTATATTTTGCATAACCTCGCATTGAATACCAATCCGAAGCAATCGGAAAAATTTTAGAACCAAAAGTTGTAAGTTTTATTACATCATTAAATCTTTCTTTTTTAAGCAATTCTCTGGTAAAAGCAAACGGTGAAATAATAGCAAAAATGGTAACAATTAAAAAAACTAATGTCAAAGCCTTTGCCAATTCAATTTTAAATAACCTATAAAAATTCTCATCAGTGACACCGGAGGATATATATTTAACATTTGTATAACTACCAAATTTTTTCTTTAATTTCTTTTCAAATAATTTAGCAAAAATTACAGTTATAATTTGACAGACAATAGTTATTAGAAGCAAAATATATAAAACATTTGCTAAAGAATTATTATTCACCAAAAACGAAAATTTAGGAAAAATAATTTCATACAAAACAAATAGAAATACAAAAGATATTAAAATTGTTGAAATACGCCTGTGAAATTTTATTTCATTCCAAACAGAATTAATTTCATCTGTGGAAAATTTTCTATCAAATTTATAACCTGTAAAAGTATTATACACGGACCTAATGACAGTACAATCGCCCTCATTTGAATAAAAATTCATCGGGGAAAAATTATACATTCTTTTTAAAATTTGATTTTTGGTCATTCTACTGATAACTCCGCAGAATTATATTAGCATAAAATTTTACAAACAAAATTGCCCAAAATAGCTTAAAAAAAATAAATATCAATATAATTGCATTTGCGACATAAAAGAAAAATTATTCAACTTAATAAACCTTTACATCTCAAATTTTTAAGATTATATCTGCAATTTCAGCTTCACTCAATCCCTTGTAATTTATATGAGAAGAAGTAATAGGCTGTCTGTAATCATATTTATTTATTGAGCGGGAATCTACAATTACTGATGGCGGCAAAATTGACCATTTATACAGTGCTGTTGACATTCTTCTGTAAAATTTATCAAGCCACTGAGCTTTTTGTTCTTTTGAAACAGAATTATTCTTTTCGTAAAGGAATTCTGAATTAATCATATCAAAATAGTGTTCTTTTTTGTTTTCAATTCGCCAAATTACTTCATCTAAAAATTCATAAGGCATAAGTGCATCTTCTGCAATCAAAGGTTTTCCGGTTTTTGGATCAATTGCAAGCTCGGCTCCCGGTTTTTTCAGAATAACTGACTCAGGAATTGCATCTTTTATCGGGCGATTTTTGTTTAACCAGCGAGCAAGTGCAAATAATTTTGTTTTTGGTACGTCCGCAATAGGTGCAAATCCTCCTGACATATCTCCGTTTATTGTTGCATAGCCCATGTATAACTCCGATTTATCAGAGGTTGCAATAGGGAGACAATTACCGAATTCATTACTTATTCCCCACAAAAATATTGCTCTCGATCTTGCTTGAATATTATCTGAAGTAAAAGATTGTTTGTAACGGCCGTCCCATTTCTTTTCGATTTCTCCAAATAATTTTTGCAAGCAATTGTTTGTAGTGTCATACATTTCTTTGATTGGAGCTTCTGTAAAATTAATTCCTAAATTTTGCGCCAATTTTTCAGCGTCACTTTTACTTTCTTTAGAGGTAATTTTTGATGGCATACTAATCCCGAAAACATTTTCTTTCCCCAGCGCATCAGCCAATAATACGGCACATACGGTGGAATCAAGTCCGCCTGACAAGCCTAAAACCGCACGTTTAAATCCTGTTTTTTTGAAGTAATCCCTAATACCTTGAATAATTGTTTTATAAGTTCTTTCCAAATCCGGCTCATATTCTAAAGTGTAAACTTTTGATTCCGTTAAAGTTTTTTCCAAACCTTTTGTAAGCGGATAAATTTTGCCCAGACCTTTATGCGGATTAACAATCATAAATTGTTCTTTAAATGATTCTGCTCTGGCAAGTAATTCTCCGTTTTTATCAAAAACCCTGCTTGAACCGTCAAAGGAGCTGTTATCAATTGCGCCTACTTGGTTTACATAAACAATTGGGGTTGAATATTTTTTTGCAATAAAAGAAAGCATATTGTGTTTTAATTGTTCTTTTTTAGCTCTTGTCGGAGATGCTGAACAATTTATGAATACGTCAGGATTTTCTTTTGATAATTCTTCTATCGGATCAAGCGAATATAATGTTGTATCATTAAAAAATTCTTTATTATTCCAACAATCTTCGCAAATAGAAATTCCGTATTTTTTACCGCTAATAATATTAGTTTTTGGGCAATTCCCTATATTATCTTCAGCAAAATTTCCAAGAGTTTCTCCGCTTTGGCTGCCAACTACAGGCGAAGGTTCAATATACCTATAATCATTAAATTCTGAATATGTAGGAAGCAAAGATTTTCTTATAATTCCTTGAATTTTTCCATTTGATAATACCGCAACCGAATTGTAATATTTTTTACCTGTTAAATGATCATATTTTCTGGGTTCAACAAAACCTACAAGAGCCGTTGTATTTTTAGTTATTTTTGCAATTTGCTTGAGCCATTTAACATTTTCTTCAACAATAATAGGATGCCTATCAATAGTATCTTCTATCGGATATCCCATCAAAATCAATTCGGGAAAAACTACTAAATCTAAATTTAGCTCTTGTGCATAATTTATGAATCTTACAACTTTTTTAGAATTGTATTCAATATCTCCGGCAATCGGATTTATTTGAGCAATTCCAATTGAACCGTCCTTATATGGTTTTAATAAATCTATCAATTCCTGTTTTTGCTCAGAGGTTAATCCCTGTTCAATTTTTTCGGCTAATTCATAAATTCTGTCTTTATCTGTCATTGTTTATCCCTCACAAAAATTATATATGAAAAATAAACGAATTACAGACCTTTGCCAAATTATTTTGTCCGGCATAATAGAAGTTCATCAGGTAAAGTTAATAAGGCAATAATACCTTATTAACTTTCCTTATCACCATAATGCCTTCGTGTCGATTGGGAGAAATTGTACATATATTTAACCCTATTTAGCAGTATTCAGAACATACATAGAAGCATTTGTTGCAGGAACTACATCATTAGGTTTTCCATCAGGTCGAGGGAAATAGATACGAAAAACATCAGTCATATGCTTAGCGTCATTTGGGACAGTGCATGGTACCTTTGCAGGAGATGGTGCAAACCAAGCATCATTTGTATCTTGATTGTCAGAGCAAGATACAATCTTATTTGGAAGAGAAACACCATTCACATCAATAAAACCTTCAGCAGCACTATCTGTACTTATTCCTACCAACGAACCATCTGCTAAAGAATATAAATAATACTCATCTAAAAATATCGTACTTACGTAATTTCCATTTTCTTCCGGCGTAATATTATAGGTATTTCCTTTTGAATCTTTGACATCATCACCTTTACCTAAATAAGTAAGTCCTGTGATTGTACCGTTTAATATTGCACAAACAGTATGGTTTGTTTCAGGATTATCTGTTGCAGGATTATCGCATTCAAAATTTTCTAAATCTGCAAAATTAAAATCATATTTAGCCTGAGACATTCTGTTTGCTTGTTTTAGTGTTGAAAAAGATTTTTTAAATTGATTTCTAAATTTTGCACCTTGAATTTTTGTCATCAATGTCGGAATAGTTATTGCTGCAACTACTCCGATTACACCGATTGTAATAAGTACTTCTGCTAATGTAAAAGCTTTTCTCATAATAACTTCCTTTCTTTTTGTAATGTGTCACCTTACATATTTATTCATATTATTATCGCAAAATATAATTATGTCAAGACTTAAGCAACTCGGACAAAATATAAAACAATACAGAAAAGCAAAAAAATTGTCTCAAAATCAGCTTGCCGAAATACTTGATTTTTCACGAGAACATCTTGCCTGTGTGGAAACAGGCAAGGAATTCATAAGTCTGAGAAAATTGTTCGAGATTGCTGATACACTTGAAATTTCTATGAAAAATTTAATAAATTTTGATTAGGATAATTATCGTATGATTTACTCAAATTTTTTGATTAATCTATCTTCCGGCGTATTAGGAATGGTTTCAACACCGTCCGAATAAAGTAAAATATTAAATCGGTCTCCCACCCTGCTGCCAACAGAGAATTTATTTGCGCCCTTATTAAATCCGTCAGCATCAACCGTTAAAATTGCACAAGCTGTTTTTTCAGATATTTTTTCAGGTTTGCGCTGACAAGTGCCGCTTATTTTTTCATATTTTACTTCGGTTAAATCAGCAAGAACAATACCGTTTTCAATATCTTGATATCTGCTTAATTGCCCTTTAATCGCCTTATTCCAAACATCATCAAATGTTGTATAATATTTTCCGGAAATTGCATTATCCATTAAAATAGCCTGATTAAAGGTTGAATAAGTCTTTTTAAATATAGCTTTATTTCTCGCCTGCTCAGTACTTGCAACAAGTGTGGGAATAGTCATAGCAGCCACTATCCCAATTATGGGCAATCCAAAAAATCCTGTACCTGCAAGAACTATCAATACTATTGCCCAAACAGGAAAAGTATCGTGTTTTATTTTTGCGCCACAATTCGGACATATATTTATTTTCTTATCCTCAATTTCCGTTCCGCAATTCACACATTTCATAAAAACCTCCTAACAAATAAAATTAATATACCACAAATTAATAAATCATGATATAATAAATTTGTATTTTGGCAGGAAATCAAGAGGGATATATGGAAGGAAATAACACTGAAAAAGCTCGTACAGTTGATTTTATCAGACATTATTTAGCATCAGCTTTTATTTACGGAACAATTTTAATATTTATGGCATTTTGTCCGGCATATGTTGATACTCTTGAGGATACAGGATTTGATTATACAACATTTTTTACGATATACTTTGTCGGATATTTAGTTCTGGCTCCGTTATTTTATGCATTATTTAAACCACAAACCGTTTTACAATCAAGAAGTTTGACTATTTTCGGATACTTTGCAAGACAATTTAGAAGAAATCAATCTACCGAATATTTTCTTCAAAATCTTTCACCTACGGAAGAAGAAAAAAATGCTTTTATGATTCTGTTTATACAAACATTTTTCGGTATCTACAGTATAAATCTTCTTTGTAATTCGTATCTTCCGAGTCTTGGCTATAATTTAGACTTTCTAAAAGTTATGTTTTCGGATGCAATGACATATATTTCAGGCGGAAACGGCATTATGGCAGGCATTATGCAATTTTTAATCGATACAGGTGATATGTGGATAAGGTTAACAACAACAATTACACTGATTGTTCTTTCTTTGAGTTATCTTACAGAACTTGATATCTTCAAAAACAGGATTAAATCTACGGATACAACACCTTTAGGTATAATTTCATGTATCGCATGTTATTATCCTGTGACAATATTAACAGATAAATTTTTACATATAACAGATCAATCTTTACTTCCTGTTAATAATACTGTTTTATTAGCAATTTTAAATTTGTTAGCAATTATTGCAAACATAGGTATAATGATTGCTGTAATCAGACTCGGAGCAAAATCCGGAAATCTTACAAATCGCGGAATAGTAACAGGATTTCCTTATAACATTGTAAGACACCCTGATTATGCTATGCAAATTTTATACATAATAATTACGACAATTCCGCTTTACATGTTGTCCAATGCAGGAAAATTTGACAAAACAGTTATGACAGTAGCAACATTAGGCTGGATTTTGCTTTACCTATTTAGAGCGATAACAGAAGAACGTCATTTGATAAAAGATCCTGATTATCAAAAATATGTGGAAAAAGTTAAATATAGATTTATTCCGAAATTATTTTAATCATTAACCTAATTACTTAGCAAAAAATTTTATTTTTGGTTTTTAGATTTGTATGCTCAAAATCGGTCCAAAAATTCAAAAAAGTATTTACAGATATGAAATGAAGAATACTATTTCAGGAAGATACGAAAGGTATATAAACCGAGCTTATCTTTTTGGTATAGGAACAGGAGTACAAATGGCAAGATTTTCTAATTGGGGATTTCAAGATATAGGAATTACTTCAATACTTGCTACTTTATCTCTCAAAAATTTTAAAGAAGCATTTAAAATGCAAAGGGCATTGAAACCCATAAAACAAAGAGCACTTTCCATAAAGAAAGCAGCCCTTAAATAACTATTAGTATATTCAATTATTTATGCAACTATATGGCTCATACCGCGAAGTTGTAATTCGGAACTTTACAAAGCGAACCAAAAATTTTGTCATTCAAACTGGTTTCGTAGATGTCACCCTGAACTTGATTCAGGGTCTAATCCAGAATCTGAAAATTTTTGTGTGAACCTGTATCCGTCGGCGAAGCCGTTAGGGGTTTCAGAATCTAATAAATAGATAGACCCTGAAATAAATTCAGGGTGACAGTTTCAATTATTTTTAGTGGCAACTTCTATATAATTACCATTATTTATTTATACATTTAAATCAGATGTACAATGAGGACATTTAACTGCTCTTATATCAATTTCGGTAAAACAATAAGGACATTGTTTTACTGTAGGAACTGCAGCCTCATCTGCGGCATCTTGAGCAGTTTTGTCAGCTCTAAGTTTATTTATTCCCTTAATCAAAATAAATACTGCAAAAGCAACTAATAAAAAACTTATAATTGTATTGATAAACACACCATAATTGATATTAACAACATCTCCTTCTCTGCCGGTTGGGATAGACAAAACTAATTTTGAAAAATCAACTCTGCCCATTAACCAACCCAAAGGAGGCATAATAACATCATTTACCAAAGAATCAACAATCTTACCAAAAGATGCACCAATAATTATACCGACAGCCATGTCAATAACATTACCGCGCATTGCAAAAGTTTTGAATTCATCACCGTATCTTTTCAATCTTTCAATCATTTTCCACACCTTTCAAATAAACTATCTAACCAAAAGATAAGTCATTATAGCGAGGTGAAATGATTGTGTCAAGCAAAGAGTTACTTAGCAGTTCTTAATACATATCTAGCTGCAGCAGATGCAGGCTCTACTACACTATCATGAAATCTTATCGGATAAATATCTGTCATATGCTCGGAATCATTTTTTACAATACAAGTATTTTCAGATAACAGATTTTTCCCGCTTGAGCAACTTACTTCTTTATTTGGAAGATTTACACCATTTACATCAATAAAGCCGTAACAATCATTCAAACTACCTCCGGAGTAATTTTCCCCAAGAGTTTCCCCAACCGGTAAAGAACAAGGATTGTCAATTCCTAAAACATTTGGAAATGCAATAATAATTCCGTTAGATAAAACGTATGAATGAAATCTATCAAGATTATTGCCGCTACCACTGGTAAGAATTGCTGAATAGGAAAGTGTTGTACTATAATTCAATATACTATTAACTTTTGTCATTTGTATCTCAGATGCTTTATCATAATAAGTTACGCCTGTTAAAGTTCCGTTGAGCAAAGAACAAATAGTTTGAACCGACTCAGGCTTTTCATTTCCGCCATTTGCTCCGCACTTAGCATTAATTCCGGCATAATCAAATCCATATTGTGCTTGTGACAATCTTGCCGCATTACTCAATGTGGAAACAGTTTTCTTAAGTTTTTGCCTATATTGATGAGCTTTGATATTACTTAATAAACTCGGAATTGTAAGAGCTGATACGACACCAATAATACCGATAGTTATGAGGATTTCAGCTAATGTAAAAGCTTTATTGTTTCGCATAAATATTCTCCTTATTCGCATAATTTCAAGAATTATATCAATAAATTCTTATAATTTCTCACTTATTCTATATAATTTACGAATTAATGTCAAGTAATCATGAATTTTATAGTTTTCAATAATAAAAATAGAGGTTAACCTGTTGTAAAGGGAAAAAATGGACATAAAAGTATTACTTGGGAAAAGAATAAGAGAATACAGACAAAAATATAATTATACACAATCACAACTTGCGGAATTACTTGGTATAGATGACAAGCATTTAAGCAGAATAGAACTTGGCAAAAACATGCCAAATCCGGTATTATTAGAAAAATTAGCTAATTTATTCAAAATAGAATTAAAAGATTTGTTTGAATTATCACATCTTGAACAGCCTGAAATAATAAGAAAAAAATTGCAAGAAATAATAAACGAACTGCCAACGGATCAATTGTTATTGACATATAAATACGTAAAAACATTTGTGATATAAAAATTAGTTCTTGACAAAGGATTTTGAATAGGTAGAATGAAGATACATTCGAAGCAATTGCTTGGAGGAGTGCCAGAGCGGTTGATCGGAGCGGTCTTGAAAACCGTCGAACGTGCGAGCGTTCCGTGGGTTCGAATCCCACCTCCTCCTAATCTTAAGAAGCCCGTAAACATTAAAGTTCGGGCTTTTCTTATTAAGTACCATGTCCATTCTGTGTCCATTAACCATTTTAAATTATTCCCTCATTACATAAAAGAAACCAAAAATTTTGGAAATTTTTTAACGATTCCGGAACTATCTTTCAAACTCATTATAGGTTAAATAAAAAATAAAACTTAATTTCTATTCATATCGGATAAACATTCTTCGCATTCAGGTACAATGCTTTCTTCATTCATAAATTCTTTTGCCCAATCACCTAACATAGATAAAGCAGGAATTACGCTTTTCCCCTTTTTAGTCATTGTATAATCTACATGCGGCGGGACTTCGTTATATTGATGTCTTATAACTATTCCGTCACGCTCAAGTTCTTTCAAAGTTTGAGATAACATAACATTTGAAACATTACCCAATTTCTTTTTTATTTGTCCGAATCTCACAGTTCCGCCCGACTCTAAAATACAAAGTATCGGGAGCTTCCACCTGCCGCCTAATACTTTTGTCAAGTATTTTATAGGACATAACAAATTTTCTATTTTATCTTTTTCAGGTTTCTTCATTTATTAACCTTTATCTACATTAATGGTTATATTTATCTTACTATGTTAGTTTTATCTAATTACTTGAATATTACTTATCTGTTTTAGATAATAATACAACAAGGGGTAAATGTAAATGATTAAAGAAGTAAATATACTTCAAAGGTAAAGCAGGGCAGACTTTAGTCTGCCAAGATATAGGAGAAATAAATGAGCATATTCGGACAAACAAAAGGAACTGAACTTGAAAAACAAATTGCACAATTAGCAACAGGCGAAGCTATTGGCGGAGCTATGTATTATGCTTTAGCTAAAGTCGCAAAAGAAAAATTCGGACTAGATGATGTAGCGCGTGAATTTATTGAACTCGGTAATCAAGAAACAAATCACGGAGCATTTTATGCATCATTAAACGGCAGATACCCTTATGATGAGAAAACATTTTGGGATATGGTCAGAGGTCTTTCAAAAGCCGAATATAAAGGTGAAGGGAATGTAAATGTTTTGGCAGATAAATTAGCTGAACTTGGAGTTGATAAAGAAGCAGTTGAGCAAGTACGAGAATTTGCACTCCAAGAAAAACACCATGGTGAAGTTACAAAAGCAATTATTGATAAGTATGCACCGAAAAACACAGATGAAAATAAAGACCAAAAAGTTTATGTTTGTAAAGTATGCGGATTTGAATATGTCGGGGATTTGACAAGTGAACCTGCCGACTACAAATGCCCAATTTGTGCTATGCCAAAAACTGTATTTGAGTTAAAACAATAAGTAATAAGGAGATAGAAGTATGAAAGTTATTCCATTAAAGTATTATGACGGCGGATTTATGACTCAAGGCTTTGCCTTTGGCGGTTCAAGAGACAAAGAAAAATGTGAAGATGTTAAATACGGTTCTTCCCTTCAAAATTTTCTGATTGATGACGGAAGCGAAGTTATTTTATCTGATACAGGTATGCCGAACGATTCGCCTGATATGGGTTCAAACCCTAATATGCCTCTATCTATGGGTAAAAAAGTTGCAACATTCCAAGAAGCGTTTGAAGCAACGGGATACAAGGTTGAAGATGTAACAAAAATAGTTGTAACTCATAAGCACCCTGACCACACAGGCGAACTCAGAATGTTTCCTAACGCTAAAATTTATATCTCTGAACGCGAAGCAGACGATATGAAACTGACAGGAGATAATATTGTGAGGGTGAAATTTACAGACGGAGCATATAAAAATTTCCCTGCCTCTCAAAGAATAACAGATTCTCTTGTTATGATAAAAGCAGAAGGACATACAAACGGTAATTCAATTTCAATTTTGGAAGATAAAGAGCAGGATTGCTATTATATGTTTCAGGGAGATGTTACCTATTGTGATGCAGCATTAAAAGCAAACGAGTTGTCTGTTGTTTTTGAAGATAAAGAAAAAGCAAGAGAAACTTTGACAAGAGTTCGTGAATTTGTGAAAAACAACAAAACAATATATTGTTCAACACATTGTCCCGAAGGGTATTTGAATGTTGAACAACACAAAATCATGGAACTTTAATTTCCATTATAGTTCTAACATATAAAAAAAGGCGGCTCATTATATAATAAGAGCTGCCTTTTTTTGATTTATAAAATCAAATTAATCGTGTATTTTATATGCTTTTAATAACGTTTCTCCAAACGATAAATCGTCAGGGTTATGAGTTCCCCTGCCTGTATCAATTGAGCGAATTTTTGCCATATCATCACTGTCAAGAGAGAAATCAAATATTTCAAAGTTTTCTTTTAGGTGATTCATTGAAGTTGATTTAGGAATAGGGATTATACCTTCTTCCACGTGCCACCTTAAAATAATTTGGCTTACTGTCTTGTTATATTTTGCCCCTATGGATTTTAATATTTCATTTTCAAAGAGTTCTTTATTACCATGTCCCAACGGATACCATGCCTGCATTTTAATATCATAAGGTTTCATATATTCTCTTAATTCTTTTTGTTGGAACAATGGATTACATTCCATTTGGTTAATTGCAGGTTTAATACGCATTTCAGGAAGTAAATTTTCTAAAAATCCAATTGTATGGTTACTGATACCTATTGACTTAATCTTTCCTTCATTTACCCCTTCTTCAAGAGCTTTCCAGGCACCTTTTGTATCAAAATAAGGTTGATGAAGCAGGTATAAATCAATATAATCAAGATTTAAGTTTTTTAATGATGTATCAATCCCTTTTTTAGCAGCTTCATAGCCGTAATCTTGCAGCCAAAGTTTTGAAGTCACATAAATATCTTCTCTTTTGAGTCCGCTTGATTTAATTGCTTTACCTACCCCAACTTCATTCATATAAGCGGCAGCAGTATCAATAAATCTGTATCCGACTTCAAGTGCATCACTTACGGCACGTTCACAAGTCCCATCATCAGGAATAAGAAAAACTCCAAACCCGATTGCGGGAATTTCAGTTCCGTTGTTTAATTTTACTGTTTGCATAAATTATTCTCCCTTGTCTTATTATCTTATACTTTTACCCATTTCGTATGCTTCTTTCATTGCGGGTTTGTCTTTGATTTCACCTTTTTCATAAACACTATGCCCATAGATTATTCCGCATTCTTTTGCACCGTTTACACAATCTGCGTAACCTCTAAAGCATTCTATTGTTCTATATAAACCCTCTTTTCCGTCAGCACAGGTTGCGATATAATAAAATTCCTTATTCTTAACCTCTGTCCAACGTGCAACAGTTCTATCGATTAATGCTTTTAATTGTGCATCTATTGAATAAAAGTAAACAGGACTTGCAAGAACCAAAACATCTGCATCTATCATTTTTTGTAAAATTTCAGCCATATCATCTTTTATGATACATTCACCGCTACTTTTTTGGCAGTAATAACAACCTTTGCAATAATCAATTTTCTTTTTTGAAACATTTATTTTTTCAACATCATTACCCGATTCTATTGCACCTTTCATAAATTCATCACATAAAATATCTGAATTCCCGCCAATTCTTGGACTTCCTGATAATATTAAAACTTTTTTACTCATAATCCGCTCCTACTTTAATTTTCCATATTCTTCATCACTTACAGGTTCTAACCATTCGTTTGAAGTTTCCTCCCCGTCAACTTCAACTGCCAAATGTGAAAACCAAGAATCAGAGGCTGCACCGTGCCAATGCTTTACATTTGCAGGAATATTTATTACATCACCTGCTTTCATTTCTATTGGTTCCTTACCCCATTCCTGATAATATCCACGACCGCCAATAGCAATTAACATCTGACCGCCGCCTGATTTTGCTTTGTGAATATGCCAATTGTTTCTGCATTTAGGTTCAAAGGTTACATTATAGATTTTCACTTGTTCTGTTGAAACAGGTGCAATGTAACTTTGTCCGATAAAGTATTTAGCATAAGCTATATTTGGTTCACCTATCGGAAACATAATTGTATGTGCATAATTGTCTTTTTCAGTTAGGGCTTGTGTAGGTTCGTTCCATATTTCTTTTGCTAAATTAAATGTCGCCCATGCTTTAGGCCACCCTGCGTAAAATGCTGTATGAGTAATGGCAGCAGCAATTTCTTCTTTTGTAACACCATTATTTTTAGCATTTTGAAGGTGATGTTTCATTGATGAATCCGTTATTCCTTGCGACATTAAAGCAACAACGGTTATTATACATCTTGTTTTAATCGGAATATCTTTATTATTCCAATTTTCACCAAATAGAATATCATCATTAAAGTGTGCAAATTCAGGAGCAAAGTTTCCTAAATTATCTCTGCCTGCCGTTTGTACTATTTTCCCACTGTTCATATTATTCACCCCTTTGTTTTTATTTCCAAGTGCAAAA
Source organism: bacterium (assembly GCA_017467605.1). Lineage (GTDB taxonomy): Bacteria > Cyanobacteriota > Vampirovibrionia > Gastranaerophilales > Gastranaerophilaceae > Zag111. Next base: position 33,470 of record JAFUSQ010000062.1, read on the forward strand.
CAAGTGCCTTGTGCTAAAAATGACATTATTAAAATTGAAAGTAATATCTTTTTCATTAAAACCCTAAACCTTTCAACCATTCGGTTAGTTGTTTATCTGCTTGAAGTCTATCATTTTGCGCAGTATGTCCGTATATCGCTAAACCTTTAATAACCTTTGCTCCGGTGCGAGCCATACCCTGTTCCCCGCAATATCCGCTACCTTCATGAGTACAGAATGGAATGATTGTTTTACCGTTAAAATCATAACTGTCCAAAAATGTATAAACAGGCATTGGTTTATCACCCCACCAAATAGGATAACCGACAAAAACAGTATCATATTTATTGAAATCATTTACCCCGCCGATTATTTCAGGTCTCGCATTGGCTTGTAATTCTTTTTTAGCATATTCGGTTAATTCCGCATAACCTTTTGGGTAGTTGTCTTTTGCAACTTTGATTTCAAATAAATCACCATTTGTTTTATTTGCTATCATTTTGGCAATAATAGCGGTGTTACCTTCTGTTATGTTTCCAACCGAATACTGTTCACCGGTGCGTGAAAAATATGCAACTAAAACTTTGCAATTGTCATTTACCCCTTCATTTAGCCCTGCCATTGTTTTACCTCCGTTATTTGTTTTAAATAAGAAAAATCCGCCTAATACGACTATTAAAAGTGTAATTAAAATTAGTTTAATATTCATATTTTTACCTATTATAAAGATTTTCCAAGCTCATAAGCCTGTTTTAAGTATTCACTATTATTTAAATCAGAACCGTTTAAAACACCGTAAACATTAATTATACCAATATTTTCCATTTTTAACCACCAAGAAAAAATTCTTTCATATTTTTGATTCATTTCTTGAGCAAGTTCCGGGAGATTACTGTGTTGTGAAGTTATTAAAATGGTTTTCATTTCTTTGTTTGTGAGTTGAGTATTTATTGAATAAAATCTGTCTATAATTTTCTTCAATTGTGCCGAAAAATCCATATAATACATTGGTGTTGCAAGGACTAAAACATCAGAACTTAAAAGATTTTCTCTCAATTCAACAAAATCGTCTTTAAATATACACGTTTTTTCTCCCATACCACAATGATTACAACCGATACAAAAATGAACATCTCTAAAATGAGAGTCAAATCGGTAAATTTCGTGGCCTTTTTCCTTCGCACCTTTAATAAATTCTTCTGCTAATATTGTTGAACCGCCGTTTTTTCTCGGGCTCCCTGTAATAACGGTTATTTTCATCTTTCTTCCCTCCTTTTTAGGCCTCGCCGTAGAAATATGCGGCTGTTACTCCGTCGTCTATGAAGAAATCACTTCCTGATATAAAATCACAATTAGGAAATCATGATAATCTTATAAAACTGAAACTTAATTTTATTTTCTTACTTTTAACAGAATTAAGAATGATATTGTTAAACACCTAAATCCATCACTTACACTAAATAACCTTCATTTTTACAGAATTATTATATCAAAAAAAATAAATTAATAATATAAATATTTTAAATTTTATTATCTGTATTGTACAAAATCCACGTATAACTGCAATTTTTGACAAATATTTTCAAATTCTTTATCAGAATATGTTTTTGCATTCAGAAATTCAGGATTATAAATTTTAGACGGAATAAATTTTTGCAAATAATAACGTTTTGCACCTTTTAGCATTTGACCGATTTTTTCAAAATCATCAAAGGATAATTGAGATTTTACGACAGTTGTTCGAAATTCGTAATCAATTCCTATACTCTTAATCAAGTTTATACTTTCTAATATATCCTCTTTATTAACTTTTACACCAACAATTTCTTCATATTTTTCAATTGGAGCTTTTATGTCCATTGCAACATAATCAAGCAAATTCGCTTTTAGCAATTTTCGAATTATTTGCGGATTTGTCCCATTTGTATCAAGCTTTACCGCAAAACCCAATAACTTAATTTCTTTTACAAAGTCATAAAGTCCGGATTGAATTGTAGGTTCTCCACCTGTTATAACAACTCCGTCAAGCTTACCTTTTCTGGCTTTTAAAAACTCAAAAAATTCTTCTGTAATATATTTCGGTTTCAAATCAAAATTTAACAACTCAGAATTATGGCAATAGCCGCAACGAAAGTTACAGCCCTGTGTAAAAACAATGGCTGCAACTTTTTGCGGGAAATCAACTAATGTTGTTTTTTGAATACCCCCGATTACAAACAACAACAACTCTCCTGAGCTTTTTGCATATCAAACGTTTTACGGTTGCCAAATTCAGCCTTTTTACCTTTATTCCAGCCTTTTACCGGACGAATGTAACCTACAATTCGTGAATAAATTTCACATTCTGTTCCGCAATCAGGACAAGTTTCGTGTTCTCCTGCGACATATCCGTGAGTCGGACATACAGAAAATGTCGGAGAGAATGTAAAATATGGCAAATGATAATTTTCACATATCTTTTTAACGAGATTTTTCATTGTAGTCAAATCGTTTATTCTTTCTCCCGCAAAGATGTGAACAACTGTACCTCCTGTATATTTGGTTTGCAAATCGTCCTGATGATCAAGGAGTTCAAAAATGTCATCAGTATAATTTACAGGCAGTTGTGTTGAATTTGAATAATAAGGTTCTGCCCCTTGAGAATAATATTCTTCATCATTTGCACACTTAATATCAGTGAGGTTTTTCTTATCGAGTTTTGCAAGACGATAACTTGTCCCTTCGGCAGGAGTTGCTTCCAAATTATAATTATTACCGGTTTCTTCTTGGAATTTTACAATTATATCTCTCATAAAATCCATAACTTCTACGGCAAAATCGTGTCCTGCTTCATCAGCAATTGAACAGCCTAAAAGATTTTCACAAGCTTCATTCATACCAACTAAACCGATAGTAGAAAAATGATTCTTCCAATAAACCCCGAAACGAGCCTTTATATCTCTTAAATAAAATTTTGTATATGGATATAAACCTCCATCTGTCAAACGTTCCAATAATTTACGTTTAATCTCAAGAGATTCTTTTGCTATTTCCATTCTGTCTTTTAAAACTTCGAAAAATTCTTCTTTAGATTTAGTTTGATACCCGATTTTTGGCAAATTCATAGTAACAACACCGATAGAACCGGTTAAAGGATTTGAGCCAAAAAGACCTCCACCTCTGTATTCCAGTTGTCTGTTATCAATTCTTAAACGGCAGCACATAGAACGTGCATCTTCAGGATTCATATCAGAATTTACGAAATTAGAAAAATAAGGAATACCATATTTTGCACTCATTTCCCAAAGCCCGTCTAATTCAGGGTTATCCCAATCAAAATCTTTTGTAATGTTATAAGTCGGAATCGGGAATGTGAATACTCGGCCTGATGCATCTCCTTCCATCATAACTTCAAAGAAGGCCTTATTTATCATATTCATTTCGTTTTGAAATTCGCCGTAAGTTTCTTCTTTCATTTCGCCGCCAACAATTACACATTGATCTTTATAATATGACGGAACAGTCAAGTCCATTGTTACGTTAGAAAATGGGGTTTGGAAACCGACACGAGTCGGAACATTCATGTTAAATACAAATTCCTGCAACGCCTGCTTTACCTGTGCATAATTCAAGCCGTCATATCTGACAAACGGAGCAAGCAAAGTATCAAAATTAGAAAATGCCTGAGCCCCTGCACTTTCGCCTTGCATAGTGTATAAGAAATTCACCATTTGTCCCAGAGCTGTTCTGAAATGTTTTGCAGGTTTTGAAGCCACCTTACCGACTACACCGGTAAACCCTTCTGTTAATAAATCTTTTAAATCCCAACCTACACAATAAACAGATATAATATTCAAATCGTGAATATGAATATCTCCGTTTTCGTGTGCTTCTTTAATTTCGTTAGGATAAATTTTGTTTAACCAATAATTTTTGCTCATTGCTGATGCCAAATAATTATTTAAACCTTGGATTGAGTAGCCCATATTGGAATTTTCATTAACTTGCCAATCCAGTTGTTTTAAATAATCGTCAACCATATCAATTGACGCATTTTTAGCAAAATCTCTCATTTTATTGTGCTGCTCACGATAAAGTATATAAGATTTCGCAGTTTGTTTATACTCGGAAGATAACAAAACTTTTTCAACGATATCTTGAATTTCTTCGACCGTTGGTGCAGACATGTTTGATTGTTTTTCTTTTACAAAATCATTAACGATTTTAATTACATTTTTTGTCAATCTGCGTGCAGTAAACTGATCAATTTCTTTTGTAACATTAGATGCCTTACAAATGGCATTGGTGATTTTTTCGGAATCAAATTCTACGATTTGTCCATCACGCTTGATAACTTTTTGTTGCATAATAAAGCCTCCAGTCTCGTAAAGTAATAACTAACCAAATAAGCATTCCGACTTTTTCAGTAGATTCACTGAAGTCATGCACTATCCTAAAGATTTCGTACAGAGGACACGGCTGCGGACCAGTGAGGGACTTTCACCCATGCTTTCCTTACTCGGTTCATTTATTATAAAATATTTGAAAATTTTTGTCAAACAATTTTACTTTAATGAATTTGGAAAATCCATTTGTTTAAACAGTTCATCTACTTTTTTAATAACTTTTTCATGCTGAGTAGCAATGATATTGTTATTTACCTGTTTTACCAATAGTGCACACAAATATTTCTTATACTCATCTTTTAAATTGTTTTCTTTAGCATAATTAAATATACGCATATAAACATCAAACATATCCAATATATTATCACTGCCTGCCATTGCACTTGTTACAATAGAATTTGTACGTTTTCGATAGTTATATAAACAATCTTCGGTATAATAAAAACTTTTATATTTTGTAAAATATTTAAAATAAAACTCGGTTTCTTCAAAACATAATCCGTCAGGGAATCTTATTTCATCTTTTTTTATATTATCTAACTTATATACCTTATTCCAAGCATATGTCGAATATTTCACTATACTATCAGGGGTTACTTCATAAAAACCGTTTGAATTTAAAATGTATTTTTCATCAAACATTTTTTTTATTTTATCTGATGCGTGAACAAAAGTATTAAACCATATACTATCAGCATTAGTTTGTTCTACTTTTTCGTTTAATATCTCTAAAGTTCTTAAATCAATCCAATCATCTGAATCAATAAATAATACATAATCACCTTTTGCATTATCTATTCCGGTATTTCGAGAAGTTGATAAGCCTTTATTTTTTTCATGAGTTATTATTTTGATTCGATTATCTTTTTTAGCAAATTTTTCAGCTGTTTCTCTTGATTTATCATTCCCGCAATCATCTACACATAAGCATTCGAAATTTGAATATGTTTGATTTGTTATACTTTCCAAACATTTTTCAAAATATTCTTCTACATTATAAAAAGGTACTATTAATGAAAATTTAGGCATTAACTACTCCATACAATTCTATTTTGATAGCTTTTTGCATATATTTTAATGTTGTATAATAATCCTCAAACGCTTCATATACCCTTGCTAAACCCCAATTATAATGAGCATTATCTTTCATTTGCGGTTCAATCTCCTGATATATTTCTAAAGCTCTTTCCTTGTTTTCATAACCTTTCAAATAAGTATCTGCTATGTTCTGAATAAACAAATAATTTCCGGTCCAATTGTGCAACTGATTATTTATAATTATTACATCTTCATATTTTTTCTCATCTATCAGTATTTTTGAGTAATCCTGATATTTTTGGATTAAGTTACTCTTTAGCAGAATTACATATTCTAACGGTTCAAACCCATCAGGCAGCAAACTAAAATCTGTTGTTTTGTTATTTAAAATATCGATTATATTTTTGTCATAATTATCAGCATCAGATAAAATATCAGCCCTAATTTTTGAACCGACATTTATCAAATCGCAATACTCTTTTTCTAATTCGCGAAAATCATTATACTGCTTACCTTCTATTGCTTCGCAGGATTGCTTGTAATCATTTAATCGTTCTTTTATTGTTTGTATACTCATTTTTTAGTTATATTGTAACACAAAATGTCATTCTGAGGGAACGCAAGTGAGCGAAGAATCTCAATATTGTTCAAAGACTGTTAAGACCGCTAAGACCGTTAAGTCCAATACGGTGCTGAAGCACATATTAATAAATCGTAAATGTCATTGCGAGGAGCAAAGCGACGAAGCAATCCAGTCGTTTTTGTACGAATTTTTCTGGATTGCCACGCACTCACTGTCGTTCGTGCTCGCAATGACGGGTTTGCCATTCTGAGGGCAATGTCC
>JAFUSQ010000078.1 GCA_017467605.1 bacterium
CGAACTTGTTTCGGAATCCATTTCAAAAAAGATGCTGAAACAAGTTCAGCATGACATAATAACCCGTAACGAACTTATCCACTTATCTACTTATCCACCTATTCACTTCAAAAAGATAGCTTTTACCCTTGCAGAAACCCTTATAACAATCGGCATAATCGGGGTTGTTGCGGCGTTAACTATTCCGGGATTGATTAATAACTATAAGGCTCACAGATTGCATACTCAGTTTTTAAAGTCTTATTCTACAATTCAACAAGCCTTCAAGCAAATGGAGGCTGATGATGTTTCACTCGATCCGTCTACATATCCTACCGGACAATTTTACAAAACCTTTATGAGATATTTAAATGCGCCGTTTGATTGCGGTGACACCGGCACTCATTCTGCAAAACTTTATTTACCATGCTATAAGCTTGAAAACGGTTATACAACATTTGACGGGAATAAGAAAGTTGATGATGGCAAACTTGATGATGGGCAAATTGCAATGCAAGACGGCAGCTTATTATTATTTGAAAATTATATTTATTACTTATTAATTCATGTAGATTTAAACGGTTATAACAACCTGCCAAATCGCTGGGGACATGATTTATTTACGTTTCAATTTGTCGACGGGGAAATAAAACCTATGGGCGAAAGAGGAACTTCTTATACAAGCTTAAACAAATTTTGCAATACGACGGGCAATGAAGACTATAATGGTATCACTTGTGCATATAAAGCTAAAAACAATACCGATTATTTTAAATCAGTTGTTAAAAGTTTTAAATAATCCTACGGCAATGTCGGGTGTTGATTAAATTTATGAGCTTCTTTCCAGCTATTAAGATATTTATCCATTGCCTCAGTTGTTGATTTTCTATCTATAAAAAGTTTTTCTATCTCTATAGGATTCGTATAAAATTCTGCAAGAATTTCATTATTAAAAGTGCTATATATTTTAACTTTATTAATTAAATCAATCGATTTAATCCAATCTTCTTGAGACACGTAACTCTTATCATTTTTTATAAGAACATATTTTACTGCATCTTGGAATAACATTTTCTTTGCAAAATCAGGCATATCAGTCCAATCTTCAGGGTTAAAATAGAATTTATAAACTCCGTCTGTATTTTCTATTTTATCAAAATTCATTTTTACTGTTTGAATTTGATAATTTTTCAAATACGTTTCCATTTTAGCTTTGTATTCCGGGTGTTTATGAACATATGAATATGCCCCAATTGCACCTGCAAAAAGCATTATAAGAGCTATTATAATACTTATTATCGGCATAATTACCAAAAAGATGATAGATTGGTTTGACTGGGATTTGTGGAATTTTTCAACATCATCACAATTCTTATTTTTGTATGCCCATTCATTACCTTTCAAACCGCAAATTAACATAAACGGAAATCCGCCCAGTGTTAAAGATATAGGCAGCATCAATAAAGTAATAGGAGTTTTATTAAACAATCCCCACAACCAAGTCCCCAAAAATGCACCCCAGTTAAATTTTATAATATCATTTGCAGGCTTTTCACCGGTAATTTTGCCTTTCCAAAACAATAAAACAAGCCAAATACACATAAATACCCAAGAATAAGCAAATGACGGGTATTTTGCCTGAATTGCATAAGACATAAATATCAAAACCGATAAAATTGTTGATACTAAATAAATTCTGTTATCATCTTCCTCGCCAATAATATCTCTGACCCTGCGAACAATATTTTGAAAATAAAAACACGAAGAAACCAATCCGCAAATTATTATTGCAACTGTATGCCATAAATAATTAGTTCCAAGTTTAAACGCTTGAGCCAATTCAGGATTAAATAGCATTACATATAAAAAAGGAGTGACATAAAAAATACATTCGATTAAATCTATTATTATGCAGTTTATCAAAAAATCTCTGCGTCCGATTACCCCATTTAATCCGAAAAATTTCCTGTTTTCTTCAAAATATCCGCTCATATATTATACTCCTATACTTGAATTTCTTCTTTATCTTCCTGAATTTCACTTTCTGAATCTGCTAAGAATATTTCCGGTATAGCATTTTCAACAATTTTTTTACCTGATTTAATTTCTTTTGAAGAAATTCCAAAATCTCTCAATTTTTCAGCCTCTTTAAATATACTGCCGTTTTTTCTTGCAGTAAATCTGTTAAGTTCGGTTTTTATACTTGCACTTGCCTTATCAATTGTTTGTTGAATATTCATTAAATTTTGCGCATGAGATGCTATATTATTGTACAAATTCTGACCTACAGTAATAATATTTTGGACATTATCATACTGAACTTGTGATGCCCAGAGCTGATTTACAAGTCTCAAAGTTACAAGCAGAGAAGATGTTCCGACAATTATTATATTTCTGGAATTCGCAAGTTCTATAACTTTTCTGAAATCAAAATCCGTATAAATCATATTTATACAAGTTTCGACAGGAATATACATCAAAATAAATCCCGGTTGATGAATTTCGTCAATTTCTTCATAATTTTTCTTCGCTAAACTCGTAATACAATTTGTTAAATCAGTTATAAAAGCTTTTTTCAAAATCTCATTATCTTCTGATTGACGATATTCAAGGAAATTTTTCAAAATAACTTTTGAATCTATAATAATATTTTTGCTATTCGGCAAATTAACAACAAAATCCGGCTTTACACCATCTGAAACAAATTGTTTTGTATAATGAACGTTTTCTTCCAAATTTGCGAATTTGAAAATTTGTTCAAGCCAATCTTCACCGAATTCACCTTTAGAATTTTGATTCATTGTAAGTGCTCGAGCGTATTTTTCAGCAGTTGCTATTGCATTTTTTATTTCTAAAGATTCATTTTGGTGAGACTTTTGGTAATTATCAATACTGTCCTTGAACTCTTTTAAAAGACGATTTACCGGAGTAATTTCTTCGGCTTTAAAAAGTTCTATTCTGTTTTTTAAATCATTAGCATGTTCTGATAACAAAGCTTCCTGCTGATTTTTTAAAGATTCTTGAGCAATTTTTGAAAACGCAACTTTAACTTCATTTATAATATTTTCATTTAATCCAACTTGACTTTTTAATTGGAAGTTTTCTTCTCGCAAAATTTCATTTTGTTTTTGATAATGCTTTGAAGTTAAAACCCACACAATAAGTCCCGTAATAATTACAGACATCAATAAAATAACAATTTGCAACGTCATATCCTCTACCCCTTTGCCTATAACAATAGCACAAAGATTAGAATATGTAAAAATCTATAGCGTGAATTGTAAGGTGGAGTACCTACCCTACCAATAGAGTATTTTTGAGTTAAAAGCCTAACTTAGGTTATTGACGAAGCAAAAAGCACCTGCCTGATGTGTAATTGTAATATTGGTTGAAATTATAAGATTACGGTAAATATATGTCTTGTACTGAGAATTTTCCGTTAGCGGTACTTACAGATATTCCTTTGTACGTATATTGCGGGTTACTGAAATGTACAAAACATGAATGAGAATTACTTCCACCATTACATTTATGTTCTAAATTAAATAATATAAACTGGGAATCCTTTGGTCTACATACATTTTTAATTTTACCTGTGCCTGTAGTGGTCGAAAAATTTGTTCCATTCCTTAGATCATAATCAAGGGTTACACATAATTTATCCGGGTATTGAACATCATTATAAAGTATAAATTGTATATCTGCTGAAGGTGAGTTTACACTAACAACACTAGGAGATGTTAAGTGCCAGCTAACTTTCTCATGACAAACATTTTGCCCGCTATTAGAGTTATAAACACTTGAATATGCGCAGCACGCATCATCAATACCTGAAATACTGCGACGACTGCAACAAGCTTCACTGCCAGCAAGTTCAGATTGTGCGCAGCAGTAACCGCTATTTGAATCATTTATCCCTTTAGTTTTACAGCATTCAACGTTGTTACTAAGTTCACTGTAATTACAACAGTAACTTTTGTTAGAATCGGTAATTCCCTGATACTCACAA
>JAFUSQ010000012.1 GCA_017467605.1 bacterium
ATTGTACTGAAATATGAACCTTTATTTTCAGTAACAATTAAATTATCTAAAGCATTATTTAATGTCTTTGTCATTCTTTCAAACCCTAAATCAAAAGATTTCTGTCTGTATTTAGAGACAAAAATAGGTAATACAAGTGCTGATATTACCCCAACTATTACACAGGCTAATAAAACTTCGGTTAAAGTAAAGGCAGCATGGGAAGCACCCCACCTAACCTGCGACTCGCTATCGCTCCCTGCACGCAGTCTCGCAAAACTCGTTCCTCGTTTGCTCGAACTTGTGTCCCCCTCTGGGGAGGAACAATTTTTACACCCGTCATTGCGAGGAGCAAAGCGACGAAGCAATCCAAACTGCCTCCTCTCCTGTCCTTCGGACACCCTCTCCCGTTGGGCGAGGGAATTACATTTACCCCTGTCACCCTGAACTTGATTCAGGGTCTTTTTTTTAATAGATTCTACTTTCATACTCAAATATCTCCAAATAAATCCCTTATACATAATGCAAATATAATCGTAGCATATAAACTAATAATTTTATACCTAATTAATATAATATTAATATCCTAAATACTAATTAATATATACCTAAATTGAAAGATATTGATAATTAGCTATCATTTATAGAGAGGGTATTATGTTAGATGAGAATTCTCCTATATTAACAGTAAGCAAAGTTGCCAAAATGCTGAATATTTCAGCAGATAGGCTGCGTACATATGATGAAGAAAATCTTGTTGAACCGACAAGAACAGGTAATAATGCCAGAATGTACAGCTGCAATGACGTAAACTGGCTTGAAGCTCTTAGAAAACTAATAAATAAACCAAATATTTCTATTCTTGGTATAAAAGAAATTTTACGTATAATATACTTTATGGACGATGACCAATTTGAAATATTTACACAAAAACAACCGAAAGATTCTATTTGGCAAACCTTTGCTCAAATGAAGAAAAACCCTAATTTCGAAAAACTCAGAAAATATTATACTTAATCTTTTAATTTTTATTATCGAACTGTACTCAATATAATACTTTTGTCCTACGAAAAAATAATTGAATATAAAAATATTAAAACTCCTATTATGTTCAATAGGTTTTAGTTATAAAAACTTTTATCCTTACCCTAAGGAGTTTTAAATATGAAAAAATTTCTAATTTTTATTACAATTATTCTAAGCTGCCAATATTCGTTTGCCGGTACAAACTCTCAAATACTTGATAAAATAGAAAATTCACTTTTCGGATACACATACTCAAATGAAGCTGAAAATTCACGACTTAACAGAATAGAAGAAAGTGTTTACGGCAAAAAATCAACAGCCCAAACTTCAGCAAGAATCGCAAAACTTAAAAAAGATATGTCTGCAGATTTGTTAGGACAAGAAATTGACCCGAAAGAGGATACTTTTAGAGAAGATGAAGACTCTTGGGTTTTTGCAAAGGAACCGACTGAAGCTTCAAAAATGGATTACCCTGCAATTAATGAATTGGAAAAACAGGTGTTTAAAAAAGAATTTAAAGATCAAAATATTAAAACCCGTCTGTCAAACCTTGAAACCAAAACATTTGGCAAAACTTATGATAAAGACGATTTATCAACTCGTGTAGATAGACTTAAAGCCGAAATTAAGCCAAACAATTTTATGTCAAATATGATTGCGCAACAAGAAAATGATTTTTACAACGGAGATATAGGAAAACTTGATCAAAATTATCACCTTCCATCATACGGAGATATGTTTGATTATGATGCTTACAACTATTCTCATAACCGAATGAACTATCCAAACTACTCGGATTATGACGATTTGGGACCGCACACATCATATTCAAAACCTGCAAAACCTTTAAATATATCAACTATCGAAAAAACACTATACCGACAAAAATTTGAAAACGAATCAATGCCTCAAAGACTTTCAAGAATAGAATCGAGCGTATTTGGAACAACTTTTGCAAACGATAGCAACACCGAAAGAATTGCAAGAATTTCCAGCGCAATAAATGCTCAAAAAACAGCAAAACGATATGATAGCAACAGATTCAGCCAAAACATGGCAATAGCCGTTCAAATAGGAACTCTGATTTTAATGGTATTAGCCTGTATTTTATAACTATTCAGACGTTTCAACAGTTTGACTCTCCTCAATTTTTACATCATCTTGAGAAGGCATTTTTTCTTGAGAATTTTTCAAAGCATTTTGGAATAAATTTTTTAAATTTTCTACACTCTGTTGAGAATTCTCTTTTGCATTTTGCAAATCTGTTTTCGTTTGTTCAAAATCTTTTTTCACCTGTTCAACTTGTTTTTTTTGATTATCGACAATATTTGTCACATTTTTTTGAACATTATCAACCTTAGTTTTTGTATTTTGAATACTGTTATTTATATTTGTTTTAACAGCATCTTTAGCATTCTGAAGATCCTGTTTAACATTCATTTGAGAAGTATCGCATTGAGATAACCATTTGAAACTTCTAACAGAGGTTGAACTTTCAACAGGTCCGTTATACATAACTTTAAAATCTTTGTACTTATCACTGCCGCTTGTTAATTGAGGGATTAAAGAGATGTTTTCATTATCGGGATCAGAGGTAAGTTGATTCAATATTTTTGCAGTAGTAATCCCAAATTTCGGGATATAAGATAACAATTTTTCTGCCGATAATTGACCTAATGGTCCAAGACAAGAAACTACCTTAGATTCTAATCTGCCTAAAATAACCAAATTTGCACTATTTGGCAATATATTGTAAACTCCTTTAACATAATACGACATTAAAGGTCCTGATACGAGTATTTTTGATATATTTGCATTACCGTTCAAAATTGTCATTTCGCCTTTAATACTCTTAAACTGATCGGCTTCTTGTATAGCCGAGAATGTTGATAATGCAGATATTGCAGACTTCAAGACAGAATTAGAAGTTACATTTTGAGCGGCAACGAGATTTTCTAATTTCCCAATTCCGACAAATCTACCATCATCAATATTAAAAGTAATATTCCCTTTCATTGAATTTATAAGTTCTTTATCGGTATAACCCTGCATTGTAAGATTTGAGTCAAAACCCAAAGATCCTGTCAATGCATTTTTTATTCCAACCGCGCCTTCAACGGCCTTTGTTGAATTCATACCTTTTGCTATTAAACTCAGGGCAATTTTTGAACTGTTAAAATCATAGGAAAGTTTACCATTAACATTACCGTTAAAAGATTTTGCACTTAATTCCGTCAAATAAAACTTTGAATAATCAGCCAAATTAATTTTTCCGGATAAATCTGTTGCAACAATACCGCCACATTTGAATTGACGAGCATTTGCAACACCATTTAATATTGCACCGGAAAGATCCGCAACCAAATCTGTTATTGCAAAATCCAAATCCTTTATTGATATATCGACAAGATTTACCGTACCGCGCATTTGAGGGTTATCGATATTTCCCACAACAGAAACCGAGCCGTTAGCTGTTATATTTGAAGCAGGGATTCCCCAAATTGGAAAAGATATTTCATTTGGAACAGCAATATTCAAATTTAACTTTGGATTTGAATATAATTTTGATATTCCGCCGCTAAGTATAGCTAATGCTCCTTTGTCATTAGAAATTCCCGAACCTGAAAAAGTTAAAGAATCTCCGATTATTTCAATATTTGAATGAATTTTAGTATTTTGATTTTTCAATTTATCAACATCAATAAGAGAAATATAATTATTTTTATCAGCATTTATATCTAACTTTATATTTTGAACTTTAGTATTACCGGTTATAGACAAATTCAAAGGCAATTTACCTTTATATGAAATCAAATTTCTGAAATCAACCGGTAAAAATTTTGCAATATCAACACTTTGTAAATTCCCTTTTGCCGTCAGATTGATTGATAATTTTTCATTTAAATAATCCTTTACAGAACCTTTAATATCTACTCTTGAATTATTCATCAAAATATATGAATTTTTAATATTTATATCATTAGAATTTATCACGACAAGAGTTTTTGGAACTGCCAAAACAGAACCGGCATAATTAATCATAAAAGAATTTATATCAACATCTCCTGATGCATTTTTACCGTCATAAAATAACTTAACCAAAGCATCTTTAAGAGAAAATTTGACTTGAGATTGCTTATTGAAAACACTTAAATCTTTTATTAGCAGAGAAATTTCAGGTTTAATCTCTTTTAATTTACCATTTAATAAAACATCTAAAGATAACAACCCGCTATTAAATACATTTTCTTTCAGAACAGAAACCTGCCCCAAAGCTGTAAGTAAACCTTTTATTGATAGATTTTCGCCATTTAACCTTAAATTTGCAGTCGAATCCGAAAGAATAGTACCGGCGAGCTTTAACGGGTGTCCGAAAATTGAGAAGCCGGCTTTGGCAATATTTATATTATTATTTTCTAAATTAATATCAGCCGTAATATCACTAATTTTCACATTATAAAGGCCGTAAGACAATGATGACGGCAAAACTTTCAAATATCCGTTTGAAGAAACGGTTTTCATATCAGAATTTATGTTAAAATCTGCATCTATACTTCCCGTTGCTGACAATGTATTAAAATCTTTTATATTAAAGGATTGTGCAATGCTATCCACAAGAGCAATAATATTTGAGAATTTTGCATTTGAACGCAAGGTCATATCTACAGAGGGGTTTTTACCGGAAGTAACGCTGCCGATAATCTGAGTTTTTTCTTCTTTATCAAATGAGGAATACAAAATTGAATCAATTTCGGTTTTGTTTCCATTAAAAATCATATCTAAATAACTTTCAGGAAGTTTTTTATTATCAACTGCAACAGATAATGCACTCACATTAAAATGTCCCTTTAAATGAGGTTCTTTAAATGTTCCGAAAGCTTTTATATCTGTTAATAAATCTGCACTAAATTGATTCTTATTAACAGCCTTAAAAATATCCATTATATTAAAATTATTTTTCGCCTCAGATTTTGTATTTTTATACTCATCATCAATCTTCGCAATCGAAATTTCTTGCGGAAACACCAAATCATTCAGCTGCAAATTTGGCATAATTCTGTTATCCAGTTTTAAATCATAATCAGATACAAGCAAATTATCAAAAACGATTTTTCCTTTTGTTGATATTTTTACTTTTTTATCCAGAACGAAATCCGAAATTTTTAAATCATTACCTTTGATAAAATAAGATTTTAAATCCTGAGCATCAACAAAAGAAATTTTATATTCTTTTAAAATAATATTTGGCAATTTGTTTGACAATTTTATACCCAAAGGGAGTTCGAAAGGCTCATTAGAAGGATTTTCCTGCTGAGGCAAATAATCCATAATAAGAAAGCTGCCGTCTTTTTTTACTACAATTTCGGTATTTAGATTTTCGGCAAACAGACTGTCAAGCTGTATTTTTTTCATAAAAACAGGTAACAAGGAAAGTTTTACGCCAACTTTTTCAGCTTCAAAAAAAGGATTTTCCGAAGCAGGCACAGATAACTTTAACTTATCCGCCTCTACACCTGCTGACAAATTCCAACCGGTAATAAATGATATATTTTCAATATTTGTTTCAAAGCCGGTAGAAGATTTTACGAAATTCTCAATATCTTTTGTATGAGATTTTAATACAGGTGATAACATAAACGGTAAAAGCAAAAACAAAACATATAATCCGCCCAAAACACCCGATAAAGACAAAAAAACTTTTTTCAATTTATTATTCATATCCCTATACCTTTTCGCTATAAAGATATTTTAGCACAAAATTAAAAACTGTTTTCTAAGGAAAGTACAAATTGAACGGCATCATCTTTTGTCAAAATATCACCGGAAATTTGTCCTTCATAAAGAGCTTCCAAAATTTTACCGAGTTTAGGAGAAGGCTTAATTTTAAGAAGCTTCATAACATCATTGCCATCTAATAATTTTGGCAAAGGTTTCAAGGTTTCTTTTTTATCCAGATAATATTCCAGCAAATCATTCAAAGCAGATATATTTTCATTTACAATCACATCTGTTATCTCAGGACCTCTTGCCGATAACCTGTCAGCTTGGGCTATTAAAATATTATCTATAGCATTATCTTCAGATTTTCTGATATATCGCATCATAACCTTTTCGCTGAGTTCGGGAGACGATACAACCGCAGACGGATACATGTGTTTTTTTATAATGTATGAAATATATTCAATTTGTTTATTTGAAAAGCACAGCTTTTTAAGAATTGGAACGCACATTTTTGCACCAATATCTTCATGTTTTATAAATCTGTGGCGTCCTGTATCTTCTTCAATCGTCCAGGTAGAGAACTTACCGATATCATGCATAAAACAGGCCAATCTTAAATGCGCAAGTCTGGAAAATCCGCCAAAATCAACTTTTTGTAAATGTTTTTTCACTTCCTCGGAAGAATTTTTATACAAAATTCCGACTTGTTTAACGACTTCAATTGAATGATAAAACAAATCCAGATGGTGATGCGAATTTGGCGGAACCTGTTTAAGCTCTTTTACAAAAGGAAATAATATTTCTAAAATTCCGCATTCGTCCATCTTTAATAAAGCTAAATCCGCATACTCCCCGTCAAATAATTTCATAATTTCATATTCAACACGCTCTTTTGCGGGATTATTTATAAGATTTTTATGCTTACGAACTATTTCAATCAGTTTCGGAGAAATTTCAAATCCCAAAACAGAATAAAATCTGAATATGCGTAAAAGCCTTAACGGGTCATCAATAAAATTTTCTTCAGAGATTTCTCTAATAATTTTATTATTCAAATCTTCAAAAAACGGCTCACAAATTTTTGGGATTTCACCTGTCCTTATATCAGCAGCAATTGCATTAATTGTTAAATCCCTTCTGAGAATATCATCTTCCAAACTTCCGCCGGCAGGATTTGTTATGTCCATATAATCCTGCTTGTTTTTCAAAACAACACGATAAATTTTATTTTCTTCATCAAGCGGAACAAAAACTCCGTCAAAAAATTCACTAACCTTTAATGCAAAATCTCCAGCATCACAATCGGTTACAATCAAATCCCTGTCATAAGAGGATTTTCCTAATATTGCATCACGAACAGAACCGCCGACAAGATATATTTTATTCTCAAAAAAACTTGCCAAATTATTTAATATATAATCGTTTTTAATACTATTTGTTAAAGTTTGAATATTCATAAATAATATTTCCTAATGCAACAGTTACGGCGGTTTCAGCACGCAATATCATATCTCCCAGAGTGAGCATTTCAAAACCCCTCCTCGAAATCAAAGATTTCGGTCCTCCCTCAAGGGGAGGACATGCGAATTGTTGAAATTCCCTTTGTGAAAAACCGCCTTCCGGACCAATTATTACAAGAACTTTTTCTCCTTTTTTTATCGGATTTTCATTGAAACTGTCACGAATTGTTTTTGTCGCAATTCTTTCACAAAAAACATAAATTTTGTCAATATTTTGCGATTTTATAAGCGTTTCTATGGTTGTGCATTCAAAACACTCAGGAACAATGGCACGTTCACATTGTTTTGAAGATTCATACATAATTTTTTGCCACTTAGCGATTTTTTTATCAATAACAGACTTGCTCAAAGTACAAAAATCGGTTTTAATCGGATAAATTCCGCTGACACCTAATTCTGTCGCTTTTTCAATAATAAAATTCTGCCCGTCAGAGCGCAAAGGACTTTGTGCCAAATACAATTCAAAATCCAAAAATCTTTTACTGGGATAGCTTTTATCTATTTGGGTTCTTATTTCGTCTTTAGTAATTTCTTTTATCGTTGTTTCATACTGTACTTGATTTTCATCAATCAATAAAAGTTTTTCCCCGGGTTTTGAACGTAGAGAACGTGCAATGTGGAAATAATTTTCCTCATTTTGTCGGCGTGGCATCGCCGACCTGCTAATTATAATACTTTTATCATTTATTTGATTTGAATTAATAAAAAAATGCGGCATACTACCTCTTTGAAAGTAATAATACCACAAATTTCTTAAAATTTTTATCTAGTAATTCATCTTACCTTCTTCAATTAAGCGTGCACCGCAAAAAAATCCAAGTTTAATACTTCCATAGCACGATTCATTTACAATGGAAGTTTTATCAGAAGCAATACAAGATTTATTGGGTCCCCATATATTCCCGCAAAATAGGTGATTCTCAGCTGGGTCTAAATAAACACCAAAAACATCTCTACCTAAAATATTTGGACCACTATCCGGACCATTTATATCTACATAACCATCACTTCCAAATAATGAAAAACCATTATGCCTTAAACTAAATAATATTCCGTCTAATGTTATAAATCCATATCCGCAAATATTTTCGCTACCTCCTTGCCTGCCTTTTCCATCATAAGTATCTGATATACCTAATTTCCTATAGCCGGCACAAACTTCACCGTAATTATCCGGCGTAAAAATTCTAGCAACCTTAAAATATGATGCGAAATTCTTTAATTTTTCATCTGTCATATATTCATTGCTTGCAGCGTCCATTAAAACACCATAATCGTCCTCATATTGTCTTAATACATTTTCCAGTTGGCTTCTTGCCTTCATAAAACCTGTATAATATTGCTTTTTCTGGTAGTTTTTAATAAGTGCCGGAATAGTCAATGCTGCAACAACTCCAATAATACCGAGGGTTATAAGCACTTCTGAAAGAGTGAAGGCATATCTACCTCTTTTCCTAAGGTATCGTAAACTTTTCATTGATTGAGCAATAGGAGATTCCACGGTGCAAATTTCCGTGTCATTCAGAGCGAAGCGTGGAATCTCGGAAATTTGCACCTCTGAATGACATGATTTTGTTAGTTTTTTGCAATGAAAAGTTAAGAATGTTCTTATAGAGGGAAAATTATTAGCACTACCGGATACAAATATCTTTTTCATAAATTTCTCCTTTCAATTAAGCAACATGTAGCATTAATTTTAAATCATGTCAATCATTAATATATAAGGATTATAGACATATTTTGTAATATCGATATTACTGTAATATTTACATTACATGACACAATATTTTTATGGGTATTCGCAAGATAAAAAATGCAATAGGCAGAAAAATTAAAAAATTGCGACTTGAAAAAGATATTTCGCAGGAAAAACTTGCCGAATACGTAAACATCTCAAGAGAACATATTTCCTGTATCGAACGAGGTAAACACCTCCCAACAATTGAAACCCTATACAATTTTGCAAAATATTTTGAAATTGATATAAAGGATTTTTTTTAATCTAAAATTATTTCTTTTTCATTTTTGTAAGTAACATAGCCTAAATTAGCCCCCGGAGGCTTACGTAAATATTTTCTTCTTGTATAAATTACCCCTATTTTTGATGAATTTTTAACACTCGAATATTCTTTTGCAAATTTTGCACATTCTAAAATTAATTCATCAGTTATATCAGAAGTTTTTAATAACACGTGCGAGCCTGCATTATTATGCACGTGAAACCACAAATCATCATCATTTGCCAATTTTGATATTATATAATCATTTTGTTTGTTGTTTTTTCCTATATAAATTTTTGTACTATCGGATTTTGTAATTGTTATAATATTTTCTGCTATATTTTTTGAAGATTTTATTGGAATTTTAGACGAGTCTTTTATTTCCGGTGCGATTTCTAACAAATCTTCCGGAGTTTTTGCACTCTCAATTGAATAAATAATTTGTTCAAAATATAATTTTTTATCTTTATTTAAAGAAATTAATTCACTTAATTTAGCCCTTGCATTTTTAGCTTTTGCATAAAGTTTATAAAAATGATTTGCATTTTCCTTAATTGTTTTTGATTCATTAAGAGATATTGTAACTTCTTTACCATTTTCATAATCATAAACAGCAACACTTTTACTAAAATCTTTCAAATTATAAAGATTTGCCATCAACAAATCCCCCAAAAGTCTGAATTTATCAAAATCATTATCTGACAACAAACGGCTTTCCATTTGTTCTAAAGACTTTGAAGCTTTCCTCAACTTATGGTCAATTAAAGTTTTGTATTGAGTTTTTAATTCATTGAATTTGCTATTATAAATATAATCGGAATAATAAGCGTCAATAAACTTATTAATAGAAGAATACTTACCCAAATCGTACTCTGATATCAAACTTTTAAAATTGTTTCTATCAAAATTGGTTTGCCGCGGGGGGTAAATATATGGAATACCACCAAAAACTTCACGTTTTCTACTTTTTTCAGCACCGACATTATGTGCACAACCGATAATTACACCCGTATCAGAATTGTATAAAATTACATTTGAATGTTTTCCCATAAGCTCTATTGCTAAACAGGGATAAATACTTTCACCTACTGCATTATTTGTTTCTATATGAAGTTCTAAAATTCTTTCGTTTTCCGGTTGAACAACTTTGATAATCTTTGCATTTTCAAGATATTTTCGCATTAACATACAAAACATTGGAGGTTTTTGAGGAATTTCAATCATACGTTTATTATTATTTTCTTCTATGAAACAAACGTGATAAAATTGAGGATTGATATTCACATACAACTGACGAGTCTTGCCGTTATTTCGCAAAGAAAAAATAAATTCTCGTCTTGTAGGCTGCTGAATTTTATTTATTCTTGCACCAGATAAAAAATTAATTTGTTCATCAAAAAAAGCTTTTAAGGTCAACACATCAAATGTAATCATAGAATGAGCTTACTAAAAAGTTACATTATTGTCCATTGAATAATTTTGTGGTATTAAATATACAGAAAGAAGGAATTGAAATGAATTCAAAACAATATGAAGAAGATAGCAAAGAATACGTAAAAGTTTTACTAACTTCCAATGAATATGTAATATCAGGGAAACTATACTTACCTTTACCATCTTCCGTAAAAAATCCGACAATAGAAAATCTGTTATTTTATGCACTTAATAGCGGGAAAAAATTTATAGCACTGCATGAATGTATCATTACTGATAAAAATGAACCGGAATATCAACCCGAACATGTAAAATATTTTAATATCAATCTTGATATAGTACATACTTGCAGAATTATTCCTGACGATGATAAGTAAAAAATTACAATTGTTACATATTGTAGTTATAATTTTGTGTTTTTGTTAGAATAAAATAGCGATATAAATAGACAAAAGGAAATAAGAAAAAATGATTAAAACACAGTTTAAAGACCACGAATGCGGTAAGTTAAACCTGTCTAATGTTGGCGAAACAATCACATTATCAGGTTGGGTTTCAACAATAAGAGACTTAGGCGGAATTTTATTTGTAGAATTGAGAGACAGAAGCGGATTTTTCCAAATAGTCGCAAACCCGCAAATTAACCCTGAAATTCACAAAGTTTTAGAACATGTTCGTTCTGAATATGTAATAAAAGTAAGCGGAAAAGTTTCCAAAAGACCGGAAGAAACATATAATGAAAAATATCCGACAGGTCAAGTTGAAATGTACCCGCAATCCATTGAAGTTTTATCAGAAGCTAAAACTTTACCGTTTGTTTTAGATGATGATAACGTTTCTGAGGACGTAAGATTAAAATACAGATACCTTGATTTAAGACGTGAACCAATGTTATCAAAACTTGTTATGCGCCACAACATTGTTCAAGCTATCAGAAATTATATGAACAATTTGGACTTTTTGGAAGTAGAAACTCCAATTTTAATCAAAACAACTCCCGAAGGGGCAAGAGATTACCTTGTTCCGTCACGTGTTCAAGAAGGTAAATTTTACGCACTTCCTCAATCCCCTCAAATCTTCAAACAACTTTTAATGATTGGCGGGATTGAAAGATATTACCAAATAGCAAAATGTTTTAGAGATGAAGATTTGCGTGCCGACAGACAACCTGAATTTACTCAGGTTGATATTGAAATGTCATTTGTAGAACAACAAGACGTTATAAAAGTAGTTGAAGGATTAATCGTTGATGCCTTTAAAGCTGCAGGAGTTGAAGTTAAACCTCCGTTCATACAAATGCCATGGCAGGAAGCAATGGACAGATTTGGTTCCGATAAGCCTGATACAAGATTTGGTTTGGAATTGTTTGACATTGGGGATATTATTCTTCAATCAGAATTTCAAATTGTTAAAAACACTCTTGAAAACGGTGGTATAGTCCGTGGTATAAGAATTCCGGGCGGTGCAAAATATTCAAGAAAAGAAATTGATGATATTACAAAACTAGCAGTTTCATTCGGCGCAAAGGCTTTGGCTAATATCATTTACAACGAAGACGGAACGGCTAAATCTCCTGTTCTCAAATTTGTAACCGAAGAACAGGCAAAAGCTATTCAGGAAAGAGCCGGAGCACAAGCAGGAGATATTATATTCTTTGTAGCGGATAAGCCAAAACTTGTATATGATGTTATGGGCAGATTAAGATTACACTTCGGTAAATCTTTGAATTTGATTGATGAATCAAAACATGCACTTCTTTGGGTTGTAGACTTCCCAATGTTTGAATGGTCTGACGAAGAAGGCAGATTTATGGCAATGCACCACCCATTCACATCTCCTAACCTTGAAGATTTAGATAAATTAGATGCTGGAGATTTAGGAAACGTTAAATCTATCGCATACGATATTGTTTATAACGGTACAGAATTGGGCGGAGGTTCTGTCAGAATCCACTCATCAGAAGTTCAAAAGAAAATCTTTAAAGCTCTAGGCTTAACCGAAGAAGAAGCAACCGAAAAATTCGGATTTATGGTAAATGCACTTCAATACGGAACACCACCTCACGCAGGTTTGGCAATAGGTTTGGATAGACTTGTTGCACTATTAGCAAGAACCGATTCTATCCGTGATGTTATTGCATTCCCTAAAAATGCGGCAGCAAAAGACTTGATGTCAGATGCTCCAGGAATTGCTTCCTTAAAACAATTAAGAGAACTTCATATAAAAAGTACCGCAAATTTAGGTAAATAGACAAAAAGCCATCTTTTAAAAGATGGCTTTTTATATACAAACTATAAATTACGTATTTCTGCAGAAATATCACGTCTTAAATAATCCATATTTCCTTTTTTTATTGCCCACTTAGTACAATATGTGCCATTGTAAGCAGATTTATTGTTGTATTCACAAATCCAATTGCTATTAATAGGGGAACGAGGAGCTAATGTACCATCAGATATAAAACCAAATATAAAATAATCTACACCTGCCTTATTTGGAGGAGCAATACCGTTTACATCAACATATACAACCCCGCAAGAATTAGTAATATTTTGACAATTACCGTCTGAGAAAAATACAAAAGATACCCCATTTATTAACTGAGCCTGTCTTGAATAATACATATTATTAGGCTGTTGTGCAAAAGCCGCACCAAATAAAGACTTATACTCTCCGGAATAAAAACAATATTTTTTATTTTTCTCACACACCCCTTCAATTTTTAAATATGGTTTTAAATAATCAAAAAATATATTAGAGGAATTAGTACTAGCAGTCAAATTCCAACCATCGGGATCACCATATTCGTAAATAGCATGTTTATATGCCTGTGAAAATATTGAATAAGAAATGTCTTTATCTCTATACAATTTTGTAAAAATTGCAAAAGCACTTGATTTAAATATTCAAGAATTTATTGATGAATTTTTATAAAAATTCCCCGTAAATTATACCATCTTCATAATTCTTAATTTTTACACTTTGCAAAGTGTTATATAAATCTTCCCTGTCTGATTTAATTTGAACAGTAAGATAATTTCTTGTAATACCTTTCAAATTACCGTTATGTTTATCACGACGTTTTTCAATAAGAACTTCGTGAATTTTTCCTATATTTTTTTGAATAAATTCCTCATACTTATTTTTTGAAATAGTTTTAATTATAGAAGCTCGTTCATTTTTAACATCATCAGGAACTTGATTGTCCATATAAGCACCAACAGTCCCGTTTCTTCTTGAATATGGGAAAGTATGAATCTGCACAAGCCCTGATTTTTCAAGATTTGAACGGGTAATTTCAAAATCTTCATCAGTTTCACCAGCAAAGCCGGCAATAATATCACTACCTAAAAATGGAAGTTCAAACATTGAATTTATCTGTTCAATTTGTTTTAAATAGTCTTCGGTTTTGTAAAATCTATTCATTGAATGCAACATCTTGTCATTTGCAGACTGCAAGGAAAGATGAAAATGAGGACAAAATTTGTCAGATTCTTGAAGAAATTTCAACAATTCTGTATCAATTTCTGTTGGATTTAAAGAGCCTAATCTGTAACGTTTTATATTAGTTTTTGTTTCAATTTCTTTTAATAAATCTAAAATAGTAAGTCCGAATTCTTTTCCCCATTGCCCGATATGAATACCGGTCAAAACAACTTCTTTAAAACCTATTTTTGAAAAGTTATTAATCTGTTCTACTATAAAATCAATACTTGCACTCCTAGATTTACCCCTTGCTTTCCAAATAATACAATATGCGCATCTGTTGTCGCAGCCGTCTTGAATTTTTAAGCTTGCCCTGGTTTTAGAAGTATCAATCAGTTCAACAGCATTAAAATCAGACATTTTCATCAAATCAGATACAATGCATTTTTCATTAGAATTTATATAATCTAAAATATGCAATTTTTCGTCATTTCCAATTACGTAATCAATAAAATCATATTTTAAAAGCTCATCTTTTTCGATTTGAGCGAAACAACCTGTTAAAACAACAATATTAGCAGGATTTTTATGTTTTGCAGCTCTTAGAAGATATAAAGCTTCGTTATCACTTTTATGGGTAACACTGCAGGAATTTAAAATATATAAATCAGCGTCTTGAATTTTTGAGACTTTTTCTAATTTATTATTTTTTAAATTTTCTTCAATAATAGAACTTTCAAATTGATTGGATTTGCAGCCCATTGTATGAATGTAAAATGTTCTCATTTCTACATAATATTTTAAATAAAAACGAATGTAAACATTTATGTATTTATTTTATTAAAGTAGCAAAAAAATTTACTTTCTGTTTTTACATGTGTATAATCAAAGTGTGAAAGGTGAAGGTGTTATATGCAGGTAAATGCAGTAAATCCACAGTCAACGTTTGGACATCGCAACGCTCAGCGTGAGATTTTAGAAAATTTTGCCAAGGCTGATGATATGGAATTAAGAAGATTTGCAATTGAAAAAGCTTCAATTCAAGTCAATGACAAAAAACATAATAGAATTCAGAACACAATTTTGGCATCATTACCTCTTTCAGTAGGGGTTGCGGCAATGTTACAAGATCCGAAGGCAATCGGAAGAATAAGTAAACTTAAATCTTTAACAAAATACGGCGCAATCGGTGCAGCAGCACTTCCTGCAGCATTACTGGTATTTGCAGCAGAAAGCAAAATGGTACGAGCAAGTGAAAATTTCAGAAACTTTGAACGTAATCACCCGCTTATTGCCACTGCCCTTTCTTTAACTGCAGCAGGTTTGGCAACAGTTGCTTCATCAATGGCAGTATTAGCATTGGGCGGAAAATTCGGACCAAAACTTATCGGTCAATTGAAAAAATGGAATGTTGATAAAGCAATTAAAGAATCTAAAATTCTTAATAAAGCTTCTGAATATTTAGCAAAAACTCCATCTTCAATCAAAACTATCGGCAAATGGTCATTAAAATACAGTCCTTGGCTGCTTGGCGGTGTCGGCTTAGTTCATAACATGAGCCATAATGCAATGAGATCAGCTGCTATTGCTCAAAACTATGTTGAAGTTAAAAATGTTCAAAATCAAGTAAGAACAGCTTTAGAAAACGAAGCTATTGCAAGAAAACAAGAAGCTTAGAAAGTTTTTGAATATAATGAATGTTAAAAGTCTGTCACAAATTTAAACCGACAGACTTTTTATTTTATAATAGACAATATGAAGGTTGTAATACTGGGCAAAGGTTTAATGCTGGCAAATCTTATTCTGGGCGCAATTGATGCAGGAGCAGAAATTGCCGGAGTTTTTCGCTACGAAAGTACCTGCACAAATCCCATAAAATTATTCTTTGATGATACTTTCCGTCCAAAACCGGAAGTTACCATAATAAAGCAATTTAAACTTAATCAAATAAGACTAAAATCAGCCAACAGTGAAGCTTTTAGAAAAATATTAATAAACCAGAATATTGATTTGGTGTTAGTCGGAACATGGCGTGAAAAATTAAAGAAAGAGACTTTTGATATTCCAAAAATCGGCACAGTAAATGTTCACCCTTCATTACTCCCCAAATATAGAGGTCCGAATCCTTATATTCAAACAATTTTACACGGAGAGGAGTATTCGGGAGTAACATTACATCTTGTAGATGAACGTTTTGACAGCGGTGCCATATTATCTCAAAAAAGAATTAAAATACTTGAAACTGATACATCAAAGGAGCTTCGCGAAAAAAGTGCAAGAATTGCCAGAACACTTGTTTGCAATTTTATAAATGATCTAAATGAAAAAATTATTACCCCTATAAAACAAGTCGAAAAAAATGCATCATATTATCCAAATATTACAGGAGAAGAAATGATGCTTGATTTTAAATTCCAAACATCTGATGAAATTTCACGTACAGTTAGGGCACTTCACCCATTTTTACCTTGCTATATTACATATGAAAACAGATATTTTTCAGTTAATCCGTATGCGATAGAAATTCTTGATTCTGATACAGGAACAGCTAATCCAAATACAATAATTGGAAAAGATGCCCAAAAACGTTCAATTACAATAGTTTGCAAGGATAAAAAGGCTATAAAATTTTCGGATTTAAAATTATACAAAGCAGAATCCAAAACAGAAAATTTCATTAAAAATGAAGTAATTCAATTAAAAGATATAAATGTTGAAGTTTTATAAATTTTTATTTTCTTGCAACAGTATTTCTGTCAAGCATCACCATTAATATTGAAATATCAGCAGGCTTAACTCCGCCGATTCTGGAGGCTTGAGCTAATGTTTTCGGTTTAATTTTGGCAAGTTTTTCTTTTGTTTCTGAAGAAATATGTTCAATTTTTGAGTAGTCAATATTATCAGGAATTTTGAACTTTTCTAATTTCCCTGCTTGTTCAACCTGATCTTCCTGACGTTTTATATAGCCATCATATTTTACAATAACTTCAACCTGTTCATACACATCTTTTGAAAGATTTAATTCATTTGTTGAATTATCAATTTCCTTTAATATTTTGTATGTAATATTAGGGCGTTTAAGCAGTTCAGATGCTCTTATTCCTCTATCAATATGCTCATTATACTTTGCAAGTATTGCATTCACTTCTTCGGTTGCAGAAATTTTTAAGCCATCTAATCGCACTTTTTCTTCAAGTATATGAGTCTGCTTATTTTTAAATCTTTCAAACTGAGCATCATCAATCAACCCAATTTTATGACCAATAGGCGTTAATCTTTCATCAGCATTGTCTTGCCTTAATAATAATCTGTATTCTGAACGAGAAGTCAGCATTCTATAAGGATCTTGAATATCTTTTGTAACCAAATCGTCAATCAATGTCCCCGTATAAGATGAACTTCTTGACAATTCAAGCATTTCACTACCATTCAAATAGTTATATGCATTAATTCCTGCAATTAACCCCTGCGCAGCGGCTTCTTCATATCCGCTGGTACCATTTATTTGTCCGCCGAAAAACAATCCTTTTATTTTCTTAGACATTAGAGAATGCGTTGTCTGAACTGCTGGTACATAGTCATATTCAACAGCATAAGCAGGCTTGACAATATGGGCATTTTCTAATCCCGGCAAACTCCTTATCATTTTAACTTGAACATCTGCAGGCAAACTTGTTGAAAAACCTTGTATATACGTTTCATAAGTTCCCAACCCTTCAGGCTCAATAAATATATGATGGGAAGGATTTGATGCAAATCTTACAATTTTATCCTCAATTGAAGGGCAATATCTTGGTCCAACGCCATGAATTAACCCCTGATACATAGGAGATTTATCAAGATTTGCCCGAATAATATTATGGGTTTCTTCAGTTGTTCTTGTCAGATAACAAGGATAAGTTTTTCTGATAGGGCGATTTGGTCTGAAAGAAAAGAAGCTCAATTCCTCATCTCCGGGTTGAATTTCCATTTTGGAATAATCAATAGTACGCTTATCAACTCTGGCAGGAGTACCTGTTTTTAATTTTTTTGTTTCAATTCCTAATTTATGCAAAGATTCAGATAACCCTATCGCAGCCTTTTCTCCCAATCGACCTGCACTATATGAGCGTAATCCTACAAAAATTCGTCCTTCTAAAGAGGTTCCGGTTGTTAAAACAATAGCATTTGCACTATATTCAATACCAAATTCATCAATAGCACCGATAATCTTATCATCTTCTACCAACAAATCCGTTATGCAGCATTGTTTTAAATAAATATTTTGATTACTTTCAATTAAATTACGCATATAACGAGAATATTCCGCCTTATCGGATTGTGCACGCAAAGCCCTGACGGCAGGGCCTTTTGACGAATTTAAAATCTTCATCTGCAAATATGTGGCATCTGTAACTTCACCCATTACGCCACCCAATGCATCAATTTCCCTGACTAAAGTTGATTTTGCAGGACCGCCAACCGCAGGATTACAAGGTTGAAGCGCAATATTATCAACATTAAGTGTACATAATAACACTTTCATCCCCAGTTTTGCACAAGCCAATGCTGCCTCACAACCTGCATGACCTGCTCCGACAACAATTATATCGAACTGATTTTTCAAGTAATTCATAAAATCATTATAAAGCAAACAAATAATACTTAAAATAAATGCACAACAAACTTAACGTTTATTCTATAAACGTACAATTAACACTAATTAGAACTCAATCTCCTACAAATGGCAAAAAACGAAATTTAAACTTTGGTTTAAGATTAGGCTTAGAAGGAATATATTAACCTTCTATCCTTCTGCAGTTAATTCTTCCCAAATACTTGGTACAACAATCAATGCAGTGTAGACAATAAATCCAAATAAAATCAGATTAATAGCCATGATAACCTCCTTTGGTTACATGTATATTAATCCCATTTTTTGAAGTAAAATAACAACATATACTATAAAAAGAGTAGAAAATTTACAAAACTTAATACAAAATATTGATATGAGAAACTATACAAAAAAGGATATAAATGTACTATTTTCAGGGCTTTGCTGCTCTCGATGCAAAAATGATTTCGCAGAAAATTCAATAAAAATTTTGGAAAGGGATTGCGATATCATGCTTTGTAGTTTAACATGTGCCAAATGCGGTAAAGATTTCGGAGAAATAGTTTTTAATTTTAACAGAAAATCAAACAAACATACCCCGCTTGAAATTATTGAAGGACCTCCGCCTATAAATTATGATGATGTAATTGAAGCACATAAATTTCTAAAAAATCTCTAAAAAAATGGCTTTCACTATATGTGAAAGCCATTTCAATTCAGAAAGGAATATTATTTAATATTAGAGAAAGTCCAAGCATCAAATGTCGGAGCTTCTTTAATTTTCATTTCTTGTCTTTCTTCACCTGAGCATTCATCATCATGAGCAATCGGTTTATACAATCTGTTATAATATTCGATTACCATTCTGTCAGAATTGAAGTATGCTTCAGAAGTTCTGATAGCCTGACGCATTAATCTTGCCCATTCCATTTTATTTTCATAATATGTAGGAATAATTTGATCTTCTATAATACTCATCAAACACTTATGATCTTTCCAATGTCTTTCTTCCCAAGACATTTCATCATCAATTTCAGGATATTCAATAGCGTATCCGTTGATTCCGCTAAATGTTCCTTCAACAGTCCAGCCGTCAAAAATTGATAAGTGAAGTGTGCCGTTCATATTAGCTGACATACCGGAAGTACCTGAAGCTTCAAACGGTCTTAACGGAGTATTTAACCAAATATCAGAACCGCGTTTCAACATGCCTGACAATTGTAATTCATAACCCGGAAGAACCACAACATTTTTTAATGAGTGAGAACGATTCAACAATTTATTGAACATTTCTTTACCCATAACATCATCAGGATGGAATTTACCTGCAAAAATAATCTGAACTTTATTTTCATCAAGCAATTTTCCAATTCTGTCTTTATCCATTAAGATAAGCCAAGCACGTTTATAATCTGCAAATCTTCTTGCCCATGTAATTGTCAAAACATCAGGATCAAATCTTTTACCTGCAACGTTAGCAATATATTTGAACAATTCTGATTTCATTTCACGCTTAACATCTAACAAAGCTTGCGGATTATTTTCAGCTGCCTTAATTCTCTTATCCTGCCAATAAGGAAGGTTAACGGCATTTGTAATAGCTCTGATAGGGCATCTTCCGTCAACCCATTCCCACATCTTGTTAGCAACAAGACCGTGTAATTGAGATACGGCATTGGCAATTCTTGACATTCTCAATGCGGCAACAGTTAGAGAGAAGTTTTCTCCGCCTAAATTAACCGCAGTTTCGCGAGAAGCACCTGCAAAGAAGCCGCCTTCCAATAAAGTATCAACCCAATGAACTTCATTACCTGCAGCAACAGGAGTGTGAGTAGTAAATACCGTACGTTTTTTAACTTCTGTTAAATCGCCGTTATACTGTCTTAATAATTCAAACGCAGCGGGAAGTGCATGACCTTCGTTCATATGGATAACATCAAATGTGTATCCCACTTGTTGAAGGATTCTAACCCCTGCAACCCCAAGAACAGTTTCTTGAGCAATTCTTATTCTTTCATTACCATCATACAGTCTGTGAGAAATGCTTCTTGCCCAATCACTGTTACCTTCGAAATCGGTTGTTAACAAGTAAACGGGACAAGTTCCAAACAATTCCGGTTCAACTCTTAAAGCTTTAACTTTAACCTTTTCACCAAAGATATCAACTTCAGTTTGAACACCGGTATCTGTTAAGAAATCATAATATTTTCTGATATAAGCAACTTCTACATTTCCGGAATGGTCAATTCGCTGATCATAATAACCGTAAGACCACAACATAGTTACGCCAACCATAGGCATTTGTAAATAACCTGCAGAAAGCATATGTGACCCTGCCAAGAAGCCTAAACCGCCTGAATAGGTGCTTAAAGACTGATCCATAGCTATTTCCATTGAAAAATATGCTACATTTGGTAATGCCATAATTTTTACCTCTCTCTTTTTATAACTTCTATACACTAATTTTTCATGTACACTAAGATGTGCTCTAGTATTATAACACATAAAAAATAAAAATGGTAGTTTTTATTTTTTATTTCACAAATTTTATTTTTTATCTACATAACGAACTTCTTTGTGCTGAGTCGTTGTTACAGGTCCGCCTTTAACAATTCTTGTCGTTTCGGGATACATAATTTCATATTTAATACGTCCATCAGGCAATTCTAACATAGAGTAATCATAATCGGGTTTTGAATAATCAGTCAAAACTTTAGAATCTTCCTTAACTACATAACCCTTATTCTTAGCAACAGGAGTAACAATACCTGTATTTCTATCCAATACATAATCTACTGTTTTAACACGAGTCGAAAGTATGTCAGAATCTTGATATGCAGAACGCTCAATAGTTCTTTCAACTTCTCTTTGATTATTTAATACAGTCTTTTTAGTCTCTACTCTTGAAGAACGACCGGCAGAAAATAATCCCGGAGTATTCACCTTTTTACGGACAACTTTTCCGGAAGTTTTAGATTTGTAAACTACTTTACCGTATTTATAATAATCATACATATTTTCAAAAAATTTAATCATAACAAGCCTTTCTAACTTAGATTTTCTGTAGACATATTAAAAAGAGACATAAAAATTTTTGCCAATTTAATTTATAAATCTTTACAATATATTTAAACCACCTACAAAACGAGTGAGTGCAATTTTAACATGAGCATAATTTAACCCGCCCTGCAAATAAGCAACATAAGGTTCTCTCATTGGACCGTCTGCAGACAATTCAATTGTAGAACCCTCAATAAAAGTTCCGCCTGCCATAATTACCTTATCTTCATACCCCGGAATATATTCAGGAATCGGAGTTACATAACCGTTCACAGGAGATAATGATTGAATTGTTCTGCAAAATTGTTCTAAAAGCTCAGGTTTGCCAAATGTAATATTTTGAATAATATCCGTACGTTTTTCATAATATTTAGGACTTGAATTATATCCGATTTCATCAAATATTTTAGAAGCTAAAACAACCCCTTTAATAGCATCACAAACAACAGACGGTGCCATAAACAATCCTTGAAAGATTAATCGGTGTTGATTAAACATAGCTCCGCCTTCAGAACCGATACCGGGTGCAGTCAAACGATTTGCGCTACGCTCGACATACAACTCTTTTCCAGCTATATATCCGCCGGCTTCAACGATTCCGCCACCGGGATTTTTAATTAATGATCCGGCCATCAAATCAGCCCCAACTTCTGTCGGTTCTAATTTATCAACAAATTCTCCGTAACAATTATCGACAAAACAGATACAATTCGGATTTTTAGACTTAACAATTTTACAGATTTTTCCAATTGTTTCAACAGTCAAAGATTTTCTTGTCGAATATCCTTTAGAACGCTGAATCAGAACCATTGTCGTACTTTCATCAACAGCATTTTTTATACCTTCAAAATCGACATCAGAATTATCAATAAGAGGCACTTCTTCATATTCAATACCGTTACCTATTAAAGATGCTCTGCGGGTTTCTTCATCACCCATTGTCCCAATAACTTCCTGCATCGTATCATAAGGTGTTCCAACGACAGAAATCAATTTATCTCCTGCACGCAAATTACCAAACAAAGCACAAGCAAGAGTATGAGTTCCTGAAGCAAAATGAATGCGCACAAGTGCTTTTTCCGTACCAAACACTTGCGCAAAAACTTTATCTAAAACTTCTCTGCCTAAATCATCATGCCCGTAGCCAGAAACTGTATAAAAATGCTCCGGTGCAACCTTATTATCAATAAAAGCCTGCAAAACTTTTTCCTGATTATAATCTCTTATTTCATCAATTACTTCAAATTGTTCTGCTAAGTCTTTTTCAGCTTTTTTAATTAAATCTTTGCTATTCATATTCATATCCCTCAATAAAATAATATTTCAAGCAAAGATAACAGTAAAGCCCTGAAAATTGGGATTTATATAGCAAATCCCACCCAATATATGTAGAATTGTCACCCTGAACTCGTTTCAGGGTCTAATGCCCAATAGATTCTGAAACAAGTTTAGAATGACACTATAGTTTTATTAGAAAAATTTTAGTAGAAAATTCTATATAATTTCCTGAAAATTTTATATATTAGACGAATGAAGAATTTAAAAATTTTAAGACTTGAATAAAATATTTCTATGAAAAAAGTATTTTTCACTCTAATTTTACTAACTTTTTGTTGTACAGTATCAGCAAATCAATACGGGTTATACCAACCAAAAGAATACTCACAAAATTTCACATCAGATCAGGGAGAAAGAATCTTATTCATAATGGATTTTTCAAATAGCATGTCCGAATCTCTTGACGGTGCAAGAAAAGTTGACGTAATGCTCAAAACAATGAAAGAAATTCTTCCTAAAATAAATCCGAACACTTGGGTAGGTTTGCGAATTTACGGACACAGAATGGGATTTACACCAGTGGAAGCCTGCAGAGCCTCTACACTTGTATCCCCAATTAATCAAAACAACAACAGTCAAATCCAACTTGCACTATCAAAATCCCGTCCTCGAGGAATGACCCCTATAACCTATTCGCTTAAACAAGCTATAAAATATGATTTTATGGGGTTTTCAGGTAAAAAACATATAATTTTAATGACAGATGGCGGGGAAAATTGTGATGAAAGCCCTTGCAAATTTGTTATGGAACTCATAAAAATTCGCAGAGATGTTTCAATTGATGTTATTGCATTTAACATAAAAGATCAGGACGACTTGGATCAATTACAATGCACCGCACTCGTCACAAGCGGTAAGTTTTATAACGCTCAAACCGCAGCCCAATTAGTTGATAGTTTTAACAACAGTTTGGACGGGGTCAAAAACGTAGAAGCAAAAATTGTTTTGCCTAACCCTTAATCAACAGAGAAGATTTCACGAATATCGTCCATAGTAAGCGATTTTGTAATATTTCTATCAACGGAAATTACGCTATCAACAAGATTTCGCTTGATTGTTTTGAGTTTTTGAATTTTTTCTTCAACCGTATTTTTAGTAATAAGCCTGTAAACAAAGACCTTCTTAGTCTGCCCGATACGATAAGCCCTATCTGTTGCTTGATCTTCAACAGCAGGATTCCACCACGGGTCATAATGAATAACATAATCCGCACCGGTTAAGTTCAAACCTGTACCGCCGGCTTTCAAGCTTATTAAGAAAATCTTAATTGTAGGATCAGTATTAAAGCGTTCAACCGCACCTTGTCTGTCTTTTGTTTTCCCTGTTAAATACTCATACTTAATTCCGGTCTTATCAAGCCAAGCTTTAATTATATCAAGCATATCAACGAATTGGCTGAATAATAAAATTCTATGCCCCTCATCAACGATTTCCTCAAGCATGACTTTAAGTTTTTCAAATTTCCCTGAAGAAATAATATTTTTAACATTATTCTTATCATAAAGTTTAGGGTGGCAGCAGATTTGACGCATACGAAGAAGTGCGGAGAAAATAGATAATCTGCTCTTTTCAAGTCCGTTTTGTTCAATAGATTTGAACAATTCTTCTTTTGTACTGTCTAATACTGTCAAGTAGAAGTCTTTTTGTTCATCAGTAAGTTCGCAGTATGCAATGTTTTCAACCTTATCAGGCAAATCTTTCGCGACATCACGCTTCATACGGCGTAAAATAAACGGATAAATCTGCAATTTAAGACGTTTTTCAACAACTTTATCCTGACGCTCCATTATCGGATTAACATACCTTGAATTAAAATCAGCCATAGAGAACAAAAATCCGGGCATAAGAAAATCAAATACTGACCACAATTCTTCCAATTTATTTTCAATAGGAGTTCCCGAAAGTGCTAATTTATGTTGAGAAGTAAGTTTTTTCACAGCTTGAGCAGTTTGAGAGGTAGCATTTTTAATATTTTGTGATTCATCAAGGATTATATATCTGAAATTTATATCTTTAAGCTTATCTATATCCCGTCTTAAAAGTGCATAACTTGTAATTACAACGTCATACTCAGGAATTTTTTTGAAAAATTGTTTACGTTCTCCACCCTGTAATTTCAAACAAGACAGGGTTGGAGCAAATTTCTGTATTTCAGCTTCCCAGTTAAATACAACAGTTGTAGGTGCGATTACTAGAGCCGGCATCGAACCGTCCTGTTCTTTCGCCTTTTGCAAAACAGTCAAAGCCTGCAAAGTTTTACCAAGCCCCATATCATCAGCCAAAATCCCATTCAGACCGTATTTATACATAAACCATAACCAGCCGAAACCTTTTAACTGATATTCACGAAATTCTGCATTAATACCTTCAGGAAGCTCTAAATTTTCAGAAGTTGAGAATGTAGACATTTGTTCCCAAAATTCTTTAAATCTGTCGCTTAATATCAATTCAACATCAAGATTTTTCAATTCATTAATCAAACCTGCACGATAAGTCTTTACTGTAAATCTGTTATCAGGATTTCTGTAAACATCAAACGAATTAAATGAACGCATCATTGAATAAATATTTTGGGCAGGATATTCAACAAAGCCCAAACTTCTTATACGAGAATACTTCTCACCGCTTTGAATAGTTTCATAAATTTCATCAAAATCAATAATTTCTTCCCCGGCCTGACCGTAAATTGAAATATCAAAACTGTCAGGTTGTTCATCAGAAAAGTCAATTTTTGCACATAATCTGAAAGGATTTTCCATAAGTTTGAAAAATGACATGTCATCTTTTTCTTCAAACTTCCAGCCTTCGCCGGCTTGTTTTAAATAATAATTATAGAAATCAATTGCATTTTCTTTTTCCAAAGCCAAATTATTTGTCTGCATAGGAACGAATTTACAAGCTAACAACATCGCATAAGCTTCATTTTCGTGCTTTATATTACGTTTTACCCAATATATCAAATCTTCATCAGGCTTTTTAACCGTAATATATTGAGCTTTATCACTTGCTGATTTAGAAAACGGAACTCTAACGCCATCATATTCAAAGTCTAATGAAGCTTTCAAACTCTGATCAT
The DNA here is from genome assembly GCA_017467605.1 of bacterium. Lineage (GTDB taxonomy): Bacteria > Cyanobacteriota > Vampirovibrionia > Gastranaerophilales > Gastranaerophilaceae > Zag111. The sequence goes on from JAFUSQ010000012.1 coordinate 26,176, forward strand.
AATCAATTCCCATAGTGACAATATTTATTGGCGGACGTTGCTCAAGCATCAATTTGGAAATTTTTTCATCAACAACAACTTTCATAACCTCTTGAAGCTTTGGTAAATCTTCATAAATGAATTTGCCGCCTTCGGAATCTTTCAAATCGGTAAATGAAGATTTTATAATATTTTGAGGAATATTCTGAATTGCAACATTTGTTGGGAAAATAATATTTTTATATCTGCCCCACTTTAGATGACGAGAAAAATATCTGACTTCTTCAAACGGGTAAATTTCATCACTATCAGGTCTCTGCCATTCTAAAGATAAAAGCAAAGTTCCGGCTGTATTTGAAGTATTAACATACAAAACAAGCTTCCATTCTTCATCAGTAAATCTTAAACGTTCTTTTGTTTTTTCATCTAAAACTTCATCAGCTTTTGATAATAAGGAAAACATATGCCCGAACTTTGATATCGGAATATCATACCAGCCGGCCTTTTTATCCTGTCTTGATACTTCCAATAATTCTTTAAATATTAATAATTCAACTTTTTGAGAATTATTTAATTCAAAACTTTTATCCTGACGCTGAGTTTCTAAAACCGCACGCAAAATCGGTTCAATTTGTCTTACAATTTTTCCGGTTTCTCTCGAACGAACCAAAACAGAAAAGAAATTAGCTTTTCTTTTAGGATTAAAATGAAAAATATAACTTCCTTCCGGTTCTTCAGTTAATGCAGTATTTTCATCAGGAAACTCAAATTCCATGCCAAACTTTGTTTCAAGCCAATCTTCATAAGCATGTTCATCAATTGCTTTTAAAGCAACTGCAACAGAATGCTTACACCATTCTTCTTTCAATGGGCAGTTGCATCTGGCTTCAACTTTATTCTTTTTAAATATGAGGTCTGTGTTATAGTAATCCTGAAAATTTCCTTTAACTTTACCTTTATAGAAATTTTTTTCAGGATAATTATCAAAAACCATATCTTTCGTATGGTATTCGTAACCTCTTCGCCAGCTTCCCGCACTTGCGTGATCTTTTATAAACTTGTAATTAAATTCCGTTGTACTCATCTAATGGAGTATATCTCTTTCCTTTGTAAGGGGACAACTTTCATTACGAGCCTTCCCGTAAACCCTTAACTTACAATAAGAATTATACACAACAAAAATAAAATTGCAATAGGGAGAATTAGAATAAATTACAAATTAATTTTACTTCATTGATGCCAATGTTTCATTGATAAATTTTTCTGCTGTATCAGCATCTGCTAAAGCTTTTTCTGCAGGAGACAAATCAGGACCTTGCTGAACAACACCCTCAGGACTTGGAATATAAGTTCTCAAAGGTTCTTGTTCTGTATCAACTTTGTCCGAATTTACAGTTGCAGTCGTTGTTGTGGTTGTTGTATTTACTCCGTTTTGGAACGGATTTTTTGCAGAATTTGATACTGGTTGAGGTGGTTTTTGACCATTTGCAGCCATTTTAATTAAATTTGTATCACTTTGATAATCCTGTGGAGATTTTGGTTTCACCTGAGGAATATTAGGCTGAGTGCTTACAATTTCAGGTTGTTTTACTTGAGACGGATTTTGTTTAGATGAAGAATCTTCTGTTTTTTCTTCTTCATCTTCATCTAGCACCGAATGAGTCGGTCTGCCAAAAATTTTATGTGCTAACGATGTTGTAAATTTTACAAAAATCGGAGTAACAATCGCTAATGGTATAAGGATTCTCATAGGAACACCTAAAATATTGCCGTTAGCAAGTTTTCTAAGCCAATTCATATTATATTTTGATTTAGAAACATATGAATGAACTCTTTCATTACCAATATTTATAAATGAACCGAGTTTTTGAAGAAGTTTTGTAATTGGATTTTTAATATTTTTTGTGCCTAATTTTGCCTTTAAAGCTTTGAATGCTTGATCATAAGCTTTCTTATCTTTAAATAAACCCGCATCAGCCTTTTTATTAAATTTTATTAAAGCTTTACGATATGCTTCTCGACCTGCATTATCAAGTCCTGCATACTTAAACCCGCCGACTTTGTGCATACCTATAATACCTAAAGTCATTGCAACAAAGTATGAAAAGTCATTTACGGCACGTTCAGCAAGGGTTTTAATTTTTTCACCTTTTGGAGCTTTAAAGGTGTTAATAAACATATCTGCAAAGATAAATGCCTGCATAGCAACTGCTAATTTACCACCGCCAAATCTGTTTGTACCACCTTCAACAAGCCAGCCGAAAGCCTTTGACATAGCTCTGCCAAGTCTTGATTTATCGCCTTTACCAAGTGCAATTAAGTATTTATTTCTATATTCAGAAAAACTAACATTTCTGCCAAATAAATGAGATTTTATCCTAAACCATGCCTTTGCAATCGGATTAGAGTTAGCTGTACCCATACCACGCCAAATTGAGACTTTCCAATTCGGGTGTTTTTCAGCAATTGTATCGAACATTTTTAAGGCTTCTTCAGGGTTATCAATAAATTTACCCTTCAATTTATGAAATTCTTTAAGATTTTTAAATCCTAAATGTTGAGCCTTCAAATATTGGGCATATTTATTTAGCCCTGCTATACCACGTTTTTTCAGAATTTTTTCAACTATTTTTGAATCTGCACCCAATTGTGCCAATTCTGTTTTTTGAATTGCAATAGTTTGAACATATTTAGACTTACCCTTCAAGCTTCTTACTAAAGCATCAATCCTAGCTTGAGGTACTCCATATTGTTCCAAACGTTGGAATTTATGACCGATAGGCTTCATAAATTCTTCAATAACAGTTTCGGCATCAGCAGACAAAAAGCCCAACAACCCCTTACCCGGAATTTTTGCAAATTGGTTTTGAGGTTGAGTTGAATGATGTCTCAATGAATAAACTATCTTACTTTTTCCTGCAAGTTTATCAACCTGTCTGCCAAACCAGCTTATAACACCATCAATTTTCTTACCAACAAATGTATTAGAAAATTTATCTCCCAAACCGCCAATTTTACCGCCAAGAGAATCCTCATACTTACCCCCAAATTTAGGGTTTAATTTTTCCATTAACTGCCCGATTGCATACCACAAACCGGCACCAATACCAAATAAAGTCAAAGGATTTGTTTCTTTTGATGCTTTTGCTCTATTTGCTAAATAGTTATTATCAACAGATTGACGAACTTTTTCCTGATCAATCCCTGACATAGAAACACCCTGTCCCTGCATAGCAGGTACCGGATTTTGTTGAAACACTATTTGTCTTTTAGGCTGTATTGCTGGTATATTTAAACCGTTAACAGATTGTTGCGACATGAGAATTTCCCTTTTCCCTACTCTTATATAAAAACATTTTTTATTGATTAGTTGCTATTTTATTTAAAATTAGACATAAATATTACGAAATGTAACAAAAAAGCTTAACTCTGAAATTTTTCAAAAAGTATATACTTTATATATACATCAGAAGCAAATAAGAGAGAGATAAAAAAATGGCACTTGCAAATTTGAAAAAAATTGATAACAAATTGAAAGACATTTACAAAGATCAAGTTACAACAACAGTTGCAGTTCAACCTGAACCGTTTGTTGATAAATCAGACTTATTGTTTCAACAAATGAATTTCATAGCAACATATAACAAACAAATGTTGCATTTAGCATAAAAAGTTTTATTTAACAACTCCAATTTAATTTTTCCCCTACAAATTTTATTTCCCCGATATCAATGATGTCGGGTTTTTATTTGGGAAATAATGAATTAAAAAAGCCCGATATAGGCGGATTTTGTTACCTGCTCGACTCGCAGGTGGGTGAGCACCCTGACTTAATCCGTTTCCCGCTGGCGATAAATTATCGGCGGGTATACTTCAATGTCTAGGAGTTAACTCTCCCTATTTATGTAAATGTAGGAACAAAATTAACACCTATATCAAGCTATTTTCATTATAACATATTTAAAATTTATCGCAATTGCTAACTACACTGCTATGTGGTATAATTTATATGCAAAGGGTGTGTGTAATGCAAAAAATTTCTACAATAGTGTTGTCTGATGAAATTTCAACTACAGAAGTCATCAAACTTTACATAAGTGAATTCGATAATCTTGAATTGGTTAATGTTGACAAAAATTTTCAGACAATCTATGAAACTATATCCAACTTGCAGAATAATTCCATATTCGTAATTGATTTATCAGAAAATAAACAAGAAAAACTTGATTTAATTCTGAAAATATCTAATGAATGCAAGAATTGTAAAATTTTAGCTTTAGCTGACAACCCTTCCGTCGATTTAATAATAAAAATTATGAGAGCCGGCGCAAGAGAATTCGTACCGGTTCCAATTATCAAAAATGAATTTTTTGAAGCTATTCACAAAACATTAGCACAATTTGAAGAAAGTAATAATAAAACGAACAAATGCAAGGTTATATCAATATTCTCAAACAAAGGCGGTATCGGTAAAACTTCTCTTGCAAGCAATTTGGCCTTAGAATTATCTAAAATAACAAAAGAAAACGTTGCGCTCATTGATATGAATTTTCAAATGGGAGATATAACAACATTTTTAGATTTAAGACCTTCATTTAATATTTCTTACATGCTTGAAAATATAGATAAAATTAACGAAACATTTTTATTAAGCACTCTGGAAAGATATAAAAATTCAAGTCTTTATATTCTGGCTGATCCGCCATATTTTAAACAGGCAGATAACATTCAGCCAAAACAAATTACAAAACTTTTTAACACATTAAAAGAAACATTTTCATACATAATCGTTGATGCGGAAGCAAATTTTGGGAGCAAATGTATAACTGCACTTGATAATTCTGACTTGATTTTATTGGTGACTGTAGCTAACCTTCCAGCTTTACGTAATACTCAAAGGTGTTTGGAATTATTTGAAAAACTCGGATACGACAAAAATAAAACTCAAATTGTAGTCAATCGCTACATGGAAAATGATGAAATTAAAGACTCTGATGTTGAAAAAGTACTTTCAAAAGAGATTTATTGGAAAATTCCGAATAATTATTTTGCAATAATGTCCGCCATAAACAAAGGAATTCCGGTAAGTGATATAAACGCTGCAACAAACGTGGCTCAAAGCTACAGAGATTTGGCACAAAATATTGCTGATAATATTTATAAACAAAATATGGCTGAAAAATTTGAAAATATTTTTAACAACTCGTCATACTAAATAATAAAATAGGAGATTAAATGGGACTGGCAGAACGTTTTAAAGAAAAATTAAATCAAAAAAACTTATTCAAATCAGAAAAAATAGAATTAACAGACAACATAAAATACATTTCTAATCCTGTTCAAAACATTAAAAAAGAAGAAATACCTTCAAAATATAAATTTGAAGATATCGAAACCCAGATAATTGATAAAATAAGAAAAACTCCCTATTGGGAAGAATATACAACCATTCAACAAGAAAAAATGATAAGTTCTTATCTTGATAAAAAAAGCATTACAAATCCTGTTACCTCGCAAGAAAGAAGCGAATTTATAAAAAATATTATGAGTTTATCAAACAATCGCTAATTACCAATCTTGCGGAATAGGTTTGCGCAGGTAGTCCATATTGCCATGTTTCAAAAGCCACGTTGTACAAAATGTTCCGTTAACATTCGATAAGTCACCATATTTACACTTAACATTATAATAATTCATATTTGAAATTGAAGGGAGAAAAATAGTTTCCTTACCAATTCTAAATCCAAAATAATCAACTCCGGCTCTATTTGGAAGATCAATGCCATTTATATCAACAAAAATAGCTCCACATTGATCGTTATCGCACCCAGAACCATTTGACCAAAAGGCAATACTCGTACCATTTAATAATTGCCCGCGAGCATAAACAGAATGTGAATTAGGCTGCCATGCATATCTGTCACTAAACAATGCCTTGTATGTGCCTTCGTAAAAACAACCGTGAGACGTTCCACACTCTCTTGCAAGTTTTAAGTGAGGTTTATAAATTTCGTATAATTTCTTAGCTCCATTTGCAGTGTTCGCAACTCCTATATCCCAGCCTTCTGCTGAACCATTTTCTGCAACCGCTAATTTGTGTGCTAGATTTAATATTGCATAAGTCGCTTTTAATTTATTATAAGTAGTTTTTTCCTGAATTTTTGTCATAAGAGTCGGAATTGTCATTGCACTCACAACACCGATTATGCCGAGGGTTATCAGCACTTCCGCGAGCGTAAATGCTGATTTTTTAAAGTGGATAAGTTGATAAGTAGATGAGTTGATAAGTTCTTTACGGTTATTAAGCCTCCCGTCATTGCGAGGAGCGAAGGCAGCTTTCTTGTCCCTACGGGATGCACCCCACCTAACCTCCCCCTCTGGGGAGGAATAATATTTACCCCTGTCATTCTGAGGGCGAAGCCCGAAGAATCGCAATACCTTACAAGATTTGCTTGACATTGAGATCTTTCGCCCTGCGGGCTCAAGATGACGATAA